>NZ_BAAAGU010000003.1:0-155870 GCF_039524635.1 Streptomyces thermocarboxydovorans
GCCGATGCTCCGCATCGGCGCCCTCCTCCGCCTTGCAGCTGCACGCACCAGACCCCGCTCACCGGTGCTGACAAGGCACCGGCGATTCCCGCGGGCTGATCCAAACGAAAGGCCCTAGCCGTCGATGAAGCCGAGTTCGTTGTCCGGCCGGCATGCCCCGCATGCCTTGACTCCGTCGGCGAGGGCGCGCAGTGCGGCGTCGCGGCTGATGCCCTTCGACCGCTTGCCGGCGTTCCAGCATCCGCCCACGTGGACCTGGACCGGTGGGGCACTGCGGTTGAGGCCGGGTTCCAGGAGCCAGTCCGGTGCCGGTGGGCGGGTCTGGATGCCGTGCTGCCGTTCGGCCTCCCGCTGCTCGGCGTGGGCGATGGCGCGCCGTACCTCGTCGAGGAGGAGCTGGAGGTAGGTCTCCAGAGTGCGGAGTCTGAGCAGGTCAGGCGGGAGGGTGGTCACGCCTCCAGCTTGCCTCAAAAATCGAACAAGGTTTCTACTGGGGGCATGGTCAGGCGCAAGGTTCAGCACCTCACCGAGACGCAGGAGCGGATCCTCCGCGAGATCCGCCTGGCCATCATCGACCGGGGCGACGCTCCCACGATCGCCGAGCTCGCGGACACGGTCGGTCTGCGCTGGTCCTCGGTGCACTATCAGCTGCGCGAGCTGGAGGCCAAGGGGGCGATCATCCGGGAGCCGGGCCGGCCTCGTGGGATACGGCTCGCGTGATCATGCTCGATCCCAGACCGGCAGACACCGGGCCACACCGGTTCCGTCGACCTGCTCAGGTATCTCATATGCCCCGGACAGGTCACCACGGAGGGGAATCGGCCGCTCACCGTGGTAGAGCCAGCGCAGCCGCTCGCTCTGCTTCCTGCGGTGTGAGGTCGGTACGGGAAAGCAAGGACTCCAGGACGAAGCGGCGACCGTAGACTGCGGCATGGAGTTCCACCCACTCCAGCGCCATGGACACGGCCCGCCGCACCACTTCGTTTCCGAGGTCGCGGCGAGCAAGCAAAGGCGCCATGACGAAGCTTGCGTCCGAGGCGGCGCCATGGCGTTCCAGCCAGGCCAACGCCACCGGAACCGTCCGCCGCACGTCTTCGTCGCCGAGATCGGGGCGGGCGAGCAACCGTCCCAGGACGAAACTGGCCTCGGCGGTTTCGGCATACCTCTCCAGCCAGCTCTGCGCCTGGTCCATCGCCTGCCGTGCTTCCCTGGCCTCCAGGTCGGAGCGAGAGAGCAACGCGCGCAGGACGAAGCAGGCATCGGCGGTCTCCGTGTACTTCTTCAGCCAGGTCTGCGCACCGTCTATCGCCGGCCGCGCTTCCTCGCCCGCGAGGTCGGAGCGAAGAAGCAGCGGCCACAGGACGAAGCGCGCCTCAGCGGATCCGGAGTCCGCCTTCAGCCAGGTCACTGCCCGGGACACGGCCCGCCGCACCTTCTCGACCTCGAGGCCACCCTGGGGGAGCAGTGCGCGCAGGACGACCCGCGCCTCGGTGGTTTCGGCGTACTTGTCCAGCCAGGTCACAGCCGCGGAGATCGCGCGCTGCTCATGCCCTGCCTGGAGGTCGGAGCGGGACAGCAGCGCCTGGAGGACGTAACGAGCCCTGACGGTTTCGATGTTCTGGTCCAGCCAGGCCAAGGTGAGGGAGACCGTCCGCCGCACGTCGTCGGTCCCGAGGCCGGAGCGGGCGAGCAACGGAGCCAGGACGAAGCTGGCTCCGGCGGTCGCAGCGTACTTCTCCAGCCAGTTCAGCGCACGGGCAACCGTCCGCCGCGCCGCCTCTGCCCCGAGGCCGGAACGAGAGAGTAGCCGGTCCAGCACGAAGCGAGCCTGAGCAGTTCCCGCGTTCTCGTCCAGCCAGTTCAGCGCCACGGCAACTGCCCGCTGCGCATTCCTCTCCTCGAGGTCGGAGCGAGTGATCAGTGCGCGCAGGACGAAGCTGGGGTCGGCGGTTTCACCATGGGTCTCCAGCCAGGTCAGGGCCGCGGCGACTGCCTGCTGCACCTCCTCGGCGCCGAGGTCGGAACGGCTGACGAGCCCTTCCAGGACCCAGCTGGCCTCCGGGGCTCTGGGGTGCGTCTCGAGCCAGGTGAGCGTTCTGGTGATCGCCTGCCGGAGTTCTGGGGCGTCCAGACGGCGGTGAGCAAGCAGCGCTCCGATGACGGGGCCGTCCTCCGCGGATGCGGTGTCCTCCTCGAGCCGGGTGAGTGCCACGGCAACCGCCCGCCGTGCGTCTTCGGCCGTGAGGTCGGAGCGAGGGAGCAGTGCGCGCAGGACGTAGCCGGCCTCTCGGGTTCTGGCGTATGTCTCGAGCCAGTTGAGTGCTGCGGAGATTGTCTGCTGGGCCTCTTGGGTCTCCAGATCGGAGCGGGATGACAATGCTGCCAGGACGAAGCTGGCCTCAGCAGTCTCCACGTTCTCGTTCAGCCAGGTCAGCGCCACGGCAACTGCCCGCCGTGCGTCTTCGGCCGCAAGGTCGGAGCGAGCGAGCAGTTCGCGCAGGACGAAGCTGGCCTCAGCAGTCTCCACGTTCTCGTTCAGCCAGGTCAGCGCCACGGCAACTGCCCGCCGTGCGTCTTCGGCCGCAAGGTCGGAGCGAGCGAGCAGTTCCCCGAGGACGAAGCTCGCCTGAGTGGTCCTGACGTATCTGTCGAGCCACGGCAGTGCCGCGGAGGCCGCCCGCTGCACTTCGTCGTCCCGTAGGTCGGAGCGGGAAAGCAACGGAGCCAGGACGAAACCGGCTTCGGCAATGTCGCTGTGACCCTCCAGCCAGGTGAGCGCCACGGCAACTGCCCGCCGTGCGTCTTCGGCCGTGAGGTCGGAGCGAGTGAGCAATTCCGCGAGGACGAAGCTCGCCTGAGTGGTCCTGACGTATCTGTCGAGCCACGGCAGTGCCGCGGAGGCCGCCCGCTGCACTTCGTCGTCCCGTAGGTCGGAGCGGGAAAGCAACGGAGCCAGGACGAAACCGGCTTCGGCAATGTCGCTGTGACCCTCCAGCCAGGTCAGTGCCCTGGACACCGTTCGCCGTGCTTCCTCGGCCGTGAGGTCGGAGCGGCCGAGCAGCCCGCGCAGGATGAAGTCGACCTCCGCGGTTTCGGCGTACATCTCCAGCCAGGTCAGTGCCCTGGACACCGTTCGCCGTGCTTCCTCGGCCGTGAGGTCGGAGCGGCCGAGCAGCCCGCGCAGGACGAAGTCGGCCTCCGCGGCGCTGGTGTGCCTCTCCAGCCAGCTCAGTGCGGCGGCAACTGCCCGCTGCGCGTCCTGGGCCTCGAGGTCGGGGCGCGCCAGGATGGCCCGCAGGGCGAAGCCGGCTTCGGCAACCTCGGTGTTGTCCTCCAGCCAGGTCAGTGCCGCGGCTACGGCTCTCCGCGCGTCGTGCGCCTCGAGGTCGGGGCGGGCCAGGAGGGCCCGCAGGGCGAAGCCGGACTCGGCCGGTTCGGTGTTGTCCTCCAGCCAGGTGAGTGCCGCCGTGACTGCTCGCTGCACGTCACCGGTCTCGAGGTCGGAGCGAGAGAGCAACGCGCGCAGGACAAAGCCGACCTGGACGCCGGCAGCACTCTCCTCCAGCCATGACAGCGCTGCGGCCACTGCTCGCTGCGCCCCCTCGGCTTCCAGTCCGGGGTGAGCGAGCAGCGGTCCCAGGATGAAGCGGGCGTCGGCGGTTTCGGTGTGGTCGTTCAGCCACCTCAATGCCGCGGCTACGGCTTTCCGTGCGTCCTGGCTCTGGAGGTCGGGGCGAGCAAGGAGCGCGCGCAGAACGAAGCCGGCCTCGGCGGTCTCGGCGTACGTGGCCAGCCAGGTCAACGCCCCGGACACCGCATCTCGCACCTCCTCGGCCGTCAGGTCGGGGCGCGAAAGCACCCGCTCCAGCACGAAGCGAGCCTCGGTGGTCCCGGTGTTGTCCTCCAGCCAGGTCAGTGCTGCGGCGACCGCTCGTCGTACGTCCTTGCCCTCGAGGCCGGGGCGCGCCAGGAGCGCGCGCAGGACGAAGTCGGACTCGGTCGAGCCGAGGTGGCGATCCAGCCAGCGAAGCGTCCACCGCACAGACCGCTCCAGAGTGTCAGGGGGGAGGTCGGTGCGGTGGAGCAGGGAACTGAGAACGTAGCTGGCCTCCCGCCGCCGGCCGTGGGTGCCGAGCCAGTCGAGGGCGACCGGTACCAGGAGCAGGGCACCCGCCGAAGGAAGGTGGCGCAAGCCCCGGTAGAGCAGATGGCGAGCGTTGACGCCCGTGCCGAACCGTGCCAGCCAGGGACCGACGATCTCTTCCCAGCAGAGGACGGAGGCGGTGTGCCAGGGAGGACCGGAGCAGACGGCGCCAAGGGCGTAGCTGCCCACATCGGCGTCGTAGCGCATGACGCGGCCGATGGCCGACGCGTTCTCGGCGAACCAGTCGTTCAAGGCAGTGGACAGCGCATCGGCACGGTCGACGAGCGACAGATCATTGATGAGCCGGCCGAGGTTCACGGCGTAGCGGCCGATGGTGCGCGGGTGGGTGAGACAGCCCGCCAGCAGGGCGCGGATTCCGGAGAGGTCCGGGGAGGCGTTGCGTTCGGGCAGGACAACAGACTCGATGAGCTGGTCGGACACCACGTCGTGCGCCACCGTCACGACATCGTCCTCGACTTCGAACCACTCGAGCGAGACAAGCGTCGCAACGATGTCCTCGGCCTCCGGCGCTTCACCAGGCGCTTCGGCAAGGGCGGCGCGAGCGGCCGCTGTCACCTCCGATCGCGGCTGGGGGCAGGCGGCCGCAGCCGCGGCCGCGGCCACCAGACCGTACGAGGCGCGGGCGGGTGTGAAGGTGTCGGTGCGGCCGCGGACCGTCAACCCGTCCTCGGCAAGCCTCCGTTCCAGCCATCCCGGCAGTTCTCCACTGGATCGCAGGCCCGCGGTGAGGGGTACGGAAAGACCGGCCTCGACCCGGCGTTCGATCTCGCGTGCGATCAGGAGAGCGATAATGGGCCGGTTCCCGCACATCTCCATCATGGGGTCCTCGCCCAGCTGGTGTACTGCTCTGGGCGCCAGCTTCGTCAGCGCAGTGAGGGCGACTTCGCGCCTGAACTCGTCGTCCTGCCGCAGCTCCACCTCGTCGAACAGTTCGTGCAGCGGCGCACGGTCCACCTTCTGCAACCACCCGGGCCGAACGGACGCGAGCAGCGCCATCGGAATGCCCTTGCGGTGGGCGGCGGGTATGAGACGGTGCCGCAGTGCCGGCAGATCGAGTTGTGACTCGTTGAGGTAGTCGATCACCACCAGGACGGGGCCGGGCTCGGCCAGGACATGCTCGGCCAGTTCGTCGGTGAGGCTGTGATTCTCACCGGGCAGGACGTGCAGCACGCGCCAGCCGGCCTGCAGCGCCAGCCGCCCCACTTCGAGGCCCGTGCGCGTCTTGCCGGTACCGGCTGCCCCCACCAGCAGGACGCCCCGGTCGGCGGACCCGACCAGCTTCTCGAACAGTTTTTGCGGATCGGCCCGGTGGTCCTTGCCGGGTGAGACAAAGCGCAGATGATCAGGGATGAGATTCTTCTTGAACTCCCCCAGCCCTTCGACAAGGTCCTCCTGTGACACCACGGCCGGCAGGGAGTGCCCCGGTTCGTTGCCGGGAGGTTCTACGGGCACTGGCTGCGGCCGTACGCCGTCGAGCGTGACAGTACGTACGAATTCGGGGTCGTCCAGTGCGGCGGCGATGGGCTCACCCTCGGCGCTCCCGGTACCCGCTGCGGGAAGCCGGTGCGCCTGCACGCCGATCAGCAGCGTGTTGTCCTGGGCGAAGAGCGCCGTACCCGAGATGCCCTTCCAGGGATCTTGCCCATCAGGTCCTCTGTCGACGGGCGGGGAGGTGGTGAAGATCAGGTCCAGGAGCCCGGACTTCATGTTGGAGCCCAACTGGACGTACCCCTTGACCTCCCTGCTGTCCCGCCGACGGAGCCCTCGTACCAGGTCGGACTCGGGCCGCGTCGCATACGCCGGAAACCCGATCCCGTTGAACAGCACGCTGCCCGGGCCTTCCGGCAGCCGGCCCAGGGCGATCGGCGGCACGACCTCGAGCGTCCGGTCAGCGGCCGTCTCCGCGTCCTCCGGGGAGGACAGCCGTAGCAGCGCCAGATCCCTGTCGGCGGCGCGCCACGCCGGTGAGGCGGGGTGCTCTGTGTCGTTGCCGCCGAGCCGGACGGTGCAGTCCAGGGTTTCCTCTGGGGGCCCGAGCAGATGCCTCACGGTCAGGACGAGGTGGGTGCTGATGCGGTAACCGGACCCGTACTCCGTGCGGTTCCCTCGTCTGACGACTACTTCGGCTACTCGTGCTTTGTCGAACGGCCGCATGGCGCGGTCAGCCCGCGGAGAGCAGATCCGAGACGTCGTCGCCGGTCAGCACGGGATCGCCATCGCGGGTTTCGGCGTCCAGACTGAGCCTGATCGTGTGCGTGTGTGCCGACTTGGCGCTCCCACCACTGCCGAGTGAGACCACCCAGAACCGCACCCCGGCCTGGGCCTCTGCCGACTTCTCCACCGCCACCTGAAGCTCCAGGTCGATGGAATTGATGCGGAAACGTACGTCCTTGCCGGCGGCGTCGAGCCGGGCCCTGTCGATCTCAGAACGCAGTGACGCGAGCAACTCGGCCAGCTCGATGTTCATGCAGTCCCCCCGGCGAAGCGGATGTTTCGGTTCAACACCTTTCCTGCAAACTACAACTGACAGGGCACCAGGCGCTATGACCTTGCCGCAGTCGGCCGGCTGTCGGCCTCGGCTCGTCGGCATCCGGCATGACGCCGCACCCGGCATTCACTCATATGGGGGTCGGCAGTGGTCCGGGGCGGCTGCGACGTGTGGCTACGTGATGTGGCGTCGTGATGCGCGGCACGCGCACACTGGCCGCATGTCGTCGTCCCGTCGCAGGATCTGCCCCGAGTGCCGTCGCGAGATCGCCGTCGTCGCGGGGCGGTTCGCGCGTCACGATCCGCCCGGCGCGCGGCAGAACGGGGAACTGACCTCGTGCCCCGGGTCCCGACGGCGGGCCCTGCCCGGCCCTGAGCAGCCGGGCCTCGACGGGTACCTCGTGCCGGAGTTCCCGGGGCAGCTGCCGTTGTTCTAACGGCCGGGACGGGCTGGGGCCTGTCGTTTGGATCAGCCCGCGGACGCGGGGTCTGGCACGCACATCTGCGGCGTTGTCACCGGTTGCCGATGCTCCGCATCGGCGCCCTCCTCCGCCTTGCAGCTGCACGCACCAGACCCCGCTCACCGGTGCTGACAAGGCACCGGCGATTCCCGCAGGCTGATCCAAACGAAAGGCCCTAGCCGGCCAGGCGGTCCGTCGCCGAGGCGAAGCCCAGCCAGGTGTGGCGGTTGCCCGCCCAGCACCAGCCGACCTTGGGGGCGTTGCGGCGCTCGCGGCCGTCCCGGCCCGTGCCGTTGCTGATCCATATCGCCGGGGTGCGGGAGTCCAGCGTGCCGTTGGCCTTGCGGAGGCGGGAGCCGATGGTCATGAAGCAGTGGTTGCGCTCCAGGGCCTCCGGCTGCTGGAGCACCCAGTGGATGCCCTCGGTGAGCACCAGCGGCGTACGGGACTCCTTGGTGAGCGCGGGCAGTGCCTCGTCCGGACTCCAGTTGGCCATGTGGTCGCCGCGGTCGATGCCGGTGACGAGGTAGAGCGGGCCCTCGGGGAGCGTCACCGAGCCGAGCGGGGTGAACTCGTCGACGTCGGGCATGTCGGCGACGACGAATCCCGGCTTGCCCTCGCGGCGCAGCAGCGGGGCCAGCGCCGAGGCGGGGGCCGCCTCCGGGTGCACGGCGAGGAGCGTGCCGGACGCGTCCGCGGGGGCTTCGGCCGCCTTGGCGAACGACCGGAGCTGGTCGGCGGGCAGCCCCGCGATCTCGTGCACCCCCAGCTCGATCAGCTTCTCGGCCTGCGCGGTCAGCGCCGGAAGCTCGGGGACGAAGGCGGAGGTGACGGGTGTGGTCTCGGGCACGACGCTCCTAGCCAGGTCGGGGAGCCGACGACGATCAGCGGTCGCCGGTCGGGGGGACAACGGGCCGCGTTCTACGGAACGTTCCCCTCCGCCGTGCCTGGCGCGGGCGCGAGTGCCGGGGCGTGCGCGAATGCCACGCGGCGCGTGAGTGCCACGCAGTGTGTGAGTGCTACGCCGTGCGCCGTGACGCGCCGTGCGTGAGCCACGCCGTGCGCCAGTGACGCACCGTGCTCCGGTCCCGCGCCGTGCGCGAATGCCGCGCCATGCACGGCTGCCCCGGCCTCTGCGAGCACCGCCGTCGGTAGGCACCCCGGCCTCTGCGAGCACCGCCGTCGGGTCGGTAGGCGCCCCGGCGTCCGCGAGTACCGCCGCGCCCCCTCACCCGCCCGCGACCGACTTCACCGCCACCGAAACGGGCACCTTCCCGCTGATCAGCTCCAGGGTCAGCCCGGCCGTCGCCGGTGTGTCCAGCAGCTCCGCCAGGACGGCGGCCACGTCGTCGCGCGGGATCGAACCGCGACCGGTGTGCGCCTCCAGGCGGACCAGGCCGGTTCCGGGGTCGTTCGTCAGCCGGCCCGGGCGCAGGATCGTCCAGTCCAGCCCGTCCAGGTTGCGGATGTACTCGTCGGCCTCGCCCTTGGCGCGCAGGTAGACGTCGAAGACCTCGTCACCCTGGTGCGAGGGGTCGGCGCCCATGGACGAGACGATCAGGAACCGCCGTACGCCCGCCCGCACCGCCGCGTCGGCGAACAGGATGGCCGCCGCCTTGTCCACCGTCTCCTTGCGGGCCGCACCGCTGCCCGGACCCGCCCCGGCCGCGAACACCGCGGCGTCCGCGCCGGCCAGCCGCTCCGCGACCTCCTCCACCGACGCCGACTCCAGGTCCAGTACGACCGGTTCGGCGCCCAGCTGCCGCAGGTCGTCCGCCTGTTCGGGCTTGCGGATCAAGCCCACCGCCTCGTCCCCGCGCGCCGCGAGCAGCCGCTCCAGCCGCAGCGCGATCTGACCATGACCACCAGCGATGACAATGCGCATGCTTCCGACGGTACGCCCGGCCACCGGGAATCGCCGCGCGACAGTGAGTCCGCAGCGTCCCGACACAGAGCCCACAGAGGGTCCCGACACAGAGCCCACAGAGGGTCCCGATACAGAGCCCACAGAGGCCACAGAGCCCACAGAGGCCACAGCGGCACCCGGCCCAGCCCCGGCGGGACCGACGCCCGCGGACACCCCCTAGGACTCTTCGCCCCGCCCCTGCCGCGGCAGCCCCGCATCCGCCGTTCCCGCCGTACCGCAGTACTCCCGTACCGCGCTGGTGCGGGCCACCACCCGCCCCCCGTGCACCACGATCCTGCTGTACGCCAGGGACAGCACCCCGGCCAGCCCGTCCCCGCGCACCGCCAGCAGCTCGGCCGGGAAGCCGGCCTCCACGCGCACCTCGGGCAGCTCCAGGACCGCACGGGCCGAGGTGCTCACCGCGTCGTAGGCGTCCTGGGGGGAGAGGCCGTGGCGGGAGGCGAGCAGGTACGCCGCCTCCAGGGGGTCGCCGCGGCCGACCGGGTTGGACACGTCCCGCAGGGCACCGCTCCCGGCGGCCACCCGCACCCCGGCCGCGCGCAGCAGCCGTACCGGGGCGGTGCCCCGGCGTTCCGCACCGCCGCAGCCGCCCTGCGGCAGGCAGACCACCGAGACCCCGGCCGCGGCCAGCTGGTCCGCCGCCCGCGCCGCGACCTCGGCGGGCAGCTTGGCCAGCCCGCCGCAGGGACCGAGGGTCACCCCGGGGCGCAGTCCGCCCGCCATCGCCGCGATCCGGGCGAGCCGGGCGGGGTCGGAGGCGTCGGTGTGCAGGTCGACGGGGCAGCCGTGCTCGGAGGCGAGCTCCAGCACCGCCTCGACATAGCCGGTGGGGTCGGGGTCGAGATCCGGACAGCCGCCGACCACCGAGGCGCCCATCTTCACCGCGTCCCGCAGCACCGCGAGCCCGTCCGCCCCGGCGACGCCGGTCAGCAGCCGGGGCACGGCCACCGTCGACAGTTCGGCCAGCCCGCACAGCGAGCGCCGGGCCTGCAGTACGGCGGTGAGCGCGCCGAGTCCGGCCAGGTCCCCCACCCGCACCTGGGCCCGCAGCGCGGTCGCCCCGTGCCCGAGCTGCAGCAGCGCCGCCTCCGTGGCCCGGCGCTGGACGTCCCCGGGGTCGTAGGACGGGGGGCCCGCGGTGTCGGCGGACAGCGCGGTGTCGGCGTGGGCGTGCGGCTCCGCGGGCGCCGGCAGCAGCAGGTAGCCGGTGAGGTCGATCCGGCTGCCGCAGACGCGTGCGGCGGGCGCCGCGAGGCTGCCCGCCGTGCCGACCGCCTCGATGCGCCCGCCGCCCAGCCGTACGTCCACGGTCCGCCCGTCGGTGAGCCGCGCCCCGCACAGCAGCAGCGGCGGCGCCGCCCCGGCGACGCCCCACGACGGCGAGGACCCCGAGAAGGGCGAGGACGAGTGGTGCGGCGGCTGCGGCTGGCTTTCGGGCATCGCACTCCCGGGCAGTGACGAGATCACACGCGAGACAAGATCACGCAGAGTGAGACGAGCCTAGGATGACGGCCCGCCCGGGGACGGGAGGAGCGCAATAGTCGTACCGGTGTGGTCGGCCGCGACGGGAACATACGGCGGGAGGCGAGTGTCACTCAACGGGAGGGCGAGTGGCACCCGACGGCCACCCAACGGTCACCCAAGGACCACCCAACGGGAAGTGCAACGGGACCGGAAACGGATTTGGGCGAACGGCGGAGGACCGTGTAATGTCTTCATCGCTCGCCCCAATAGCTCAGTCGGCAGAGCGTCTCCATGGTAAGGAGAAGGTCAACGGTTCGATTCCGTTTTGGGGCTCTGGTGCACGCGTCGCTCGCGGCGCAGGCACCGCAGCGGTGTAGCTCAGTCGGTAGAGCAAGCGGCTCATAATCGCTGTGTCACCGGTTCAAGTCCGGTCACCGCTACTCTCAGTAGCCGATTGCCGGGTCGGTCCGACGATCGGCTACTCTTTATGTGCGTCAATCTCTAGTCCACCGTTCGTCAAGGAGCACTCACGTGGCTGCCACCGACGTCCGCCCGAAGATCACGCTGGCCTGCGTGGAGTGCAAGGAGCGGAACTACATCACCAAGAAGAACCGGCGTAACAACCCGGACCGTCTTGAGATGAAGAAGCACTGCCCGCGTTGCAACGCGCACACCGCGCACCGCGAGACGCGATAAATCAGGCTCGTTCGCGAGGCCGTCCCCGAAGCACTGGGGGCGGCCTCGCGTCGTTTGGCACCCGTCCGGCACCCGTCACACGACACCCCCTCACGTGCCACATGGCACCCCCCTCACGTGCCACCCCATGTGCCACACGTGGCACGCTTCACGCGGGCCCCTCACGCATCGGCTACGACACCATCGACACCAGACACAGGAGGCACGCGCGCATGGCGCTCGACCAGTCCTTCGTGGGGCGGAGCTACCCGCCCACCGCCCCCTACGAGGTGGGCCGGGAGAAGATCCGTGAGTTCGCCGAGGCGGTGGGCGACACCAACCCGGTCTACACGGACGCGGAGGCCGCCAAGGCGCTCGGCTACCCGGATGTGATCGCCCCGCCGACCTTCGTCTTCGCGGTCACCTTCAAGGCCGCCGGACAGGTCATCGAGGACCCCCAGCTCGGCCTGGACTACAGCCGGGTGGTGCACGGCGACCAGAAGTTCGTCTACTCCCGCCCCGTGCGCGCCGGCGACCGGCTGACGGTCACCTCCACCATCGAGGGAATCAAGTCCCTGGCCGGCAACGACATACTGGACGTCCGCGGCGAGGTGCACGACGAGGCCGGCGAGCATGTCGTGACCGCCTGGATCAAGCTGGTGGCCCGCGCGGCCGAGGAGGCGTGAGCAACACCATGACCGCAAAGATCTCCTACGCCGATGTCGAGGTCGGCACCGAGCTGCCCGCGCAGTCCTTCCCGGTGACCCGCGCCACGCTGGTGCAGTACGCGGGCGCCTCCGGCGACTTCAACCCGATCCACTGGAACGAGAAGTTCGCCAAGGAGGTCGGGCTGCCCGACGTCATCGCGCATGGCATGTTCACCATGGCCGAGGCGATCCGGGTGGTGACCGACTGGACCGGCGACCCGGGCGCGGTCGTCGAGTACGGCGTCCGCTTCACCAAGCCGGTCGTCGTCCCCAACGACGACAAGGGCGCCGTCATCGAGGTCAGCGGCAAGGTCGGCGCCAAGCTCGAGGACAACAAGGTCCGCGTGGACCTCACCGTGACCAGCGCCGGCCAGAAGGTGCTGGGCATGTCGCGGGCGGTCGTGCGGCTGGCGTGAGCCGCAGCCGATCGACAGCCGATCACAAGCTCCAGGGGCGCCCGCGGCAGCGGGGCGCCCCTCGCCGTTCCCGACGGCCGGCCCCTTGATCCACAACTCCGGAAACGACTGACGCCCGTGCCGCGCCCGTCGTAGGCTTCCGGCAGCGTCGCGTGCCGGTGGCAGACCGTGTCAGGCATGGAGGCGCCGGTCCGAAGGAGAGCCGACGATGCACTCGTCGCACCCTTCGCTCACGCATGACTGAGCGCGAGACGACCAGGCTGGTCGCCTGGAGCCAGGAACTGAGCCGGGTGCACACCCGGCTGCGGGAGGCGCTGGACGTCACCCGCACCGCCCTCGCCGCCGGCACCCCCGGCGAGACGGCCACCCGTGATCTGCTGCTCTACTGCCACGGCTTCTGCATGGCCCTCGACGGCCACCACCAGGGCGAGGACCGCACCCTTTTCCCGGCCATCGCGGCCGCGCACCCGGAACTCCGCCCGGTGCTGCGCGCGCTGGAGCAGGACCATTCGATGATCGCCCACCTGCTCGGCGGCCTGCGCACCGCGGTGGACCGCGCGGCACCGCCCGAGGAGCTGGAACGCCACCTCGAAGGCATCGCCGCGATCATGGAGAGCCACTTCCGCTACGAGGAGCGGCAACTGCTCACGGTGCTCGAGACCCTGGAGCTGAAGGCCGCCCCCGAGGAGGTCCTCGGCCCCCTCTGATCCCCTGATTCCTCCGAACGCGGCCGCCCCGCCACCGACCCATAACCCCTTGACGCAGTTAGTGATTGAGTACTAACTTTCTATTCATGGTCAGGATGAGCGCGGATGAGCGGCGCGAGAGCGTGATCCGTGCGGCGACCGCCGAGTTCGCCCGTGGCGGCTACTACGGCACGTCGACCGAGGCGATCGCCAAGCGGGTCGGCGTCTCGCAGCCGTACCTCTTCCGGCTCTTCCCGGGCAAGAAGGCGATCTTCCTCGCCGCGGCCGAGCGCTGCATCGAGGACACCATCCGTACGTTCGGCGAGGCCGCCGAAGGGCTGGAGGGCGAGGAGGCCCTGCATGCCATGGCCGACGCCTATACGCGCGTCATCGCGGAGCAGCCCGAGCGGCTGATGATGCAGATGCAGACGTATCTGGCCGTGGCCGCCGCCGAGCAGGAGGGTGACCACGAGTTCGGTGAGGCGGTGCGGGCAGGCTGGATGCGGCTGTGGGACACCGTTCATCTGCCGCTGGGGGCCGACATCGGCGAGACGACGACCTTCATGGCGTACGGAATGCTCATCAACTGCCTGGTCGCCATGGGCTTCCCGCCCGAGCACCGGGTCTGGGAAGGCGTCTACGAGTCGGCTCGGACGAAGGGCCGCCTGGAACACTGACGCGCCCGCGGGAAGGCGGACTCCGCCTTTTCATGGGCGCGGAAGTTAGTAATCAATAACTAACAGCGACACTCCCTGGGGGAGAGATGTCAGCGATCTCACAGCAGAGCCCACGCCGAGTGGTCTGGGCGCTCGTCATCACCAGCGTCGCCGGATTCATGGCGGCCCTCGACAATCTCGTCGTCACCACCGCCCTGCCCTCCATCCGCGAGGACCTCGGCGGCGAACTGCACGACCTGGAATGGACCGTGAGCGCCTACACGCTCACCTTCGCCGTACTCCTGATGCTCGGTGCGGCCCTCGGCGACCGCTTCGGGCGCCGCCGGATGTTCATCGCCGGCCTCTCCGTCTTCACCCTGGCCTCGGCGGCCGCGGCCATGGCCCCCGGCATCGACACCCTGATCGCCGCCCGCGCGGTGCAGGGCGCCGGAGCCGCGGTCATGATGCCGCTCACCCTCACCCTGCTGACCGCCGCCGTGCCCGAGGCCCGGCGGGGCATGGCGTACGGCATCTGGGGCGCGGTCAACGGACTGGCCGTCGCTTCCGGGCCGCTGGTCGGCGGCAGCCTCACCGAGCACATCGCCTGGCAGTGGATCTTCTGGCTCAACGTCCCGCTGGGCCTCGCCCTGATCCCGCTCGCCCGGCTGCGCCTCACCGAGTCCCACGGCACCGGAGCACCGCTCGACATACCCGGCACCCTGCTGGCCAGCGGCGGCCTCTTCGGCATCGTCTACGGGCTGGTTCGCGGGCCGGTCGACGGGTGGACCGGCGGCACGGTGCTCACCGGCCTGGTCGCCGGAGGGGCGCTGCTAGTCGCCTTCGTCCTCTACAGCATCCGCGCCAGGAACCCCATGCTGCCGATGCGGCTGTTCCGCTCCCGGGCCTTCTCCGGCATCAACGCGGCGAGCCTGCTGATGTTCCTCGGCATGTTCGGCTCGATCTTCCTGCTCAGCCAGTACCTCCAAGGCGTGCTCGGCTACTCGCCCACCGAGGCGGGGCTGCGCATGCTGCCCTGGACGGGCATGCCCATGCTGGTCGCGCCCATCGCCGGGATCCTCTCCGACCGCATCGGCGGGCGGCCGGTCGTCGCCACCGGCCTGCTCCTCCAGGCGCTCGGGCTCGCGTACTTCGCGGTGATCGTCACCACCGACGTCTCCTACGCCACGCAGCTGCCCGCGCTGATCATCAGCGGGGTCGGGATGGCGCTGTTCTTCGCGCCGGCCTCGAACATCGTGATGTCCAGCGTGCTGCCGAAGGAGCAGGGCATCGCCTCCGGGGCCAACAACGCGCTGCGTGAGGTGGGCGGGGCGCTCGGCATCGCCGTGATGGCGTCGATCTTCTCCGCCCAGGGCGGCTACGAGACGCCGCAGGCCTTTGTCGACGGGCTGCGGCCGGCGCTGGTGGTGGGGGCGGCGGCGGTCGGCCTCGCGGCGGTGGCGGCGCTGGTCGTGCCGGGGCGCAAAACAGGGCGCCCGAGTGAACCCCCGGCCTCCGGCCGTCCGGCCGAGCAGGTTCTGGAATCCACGACCGCCTGAACGGGCGGAACCGAAAGGAGCATGGTCATGCCTAAGTTGCTCCGCAGGCATCCCCACGCGAACCCCCACCCGCAGGCACAGTCCACACGCACCCCCACCGGCCCGGCCCCGTAGTTCTCAGCGGCCAGCGCCCCCGTACGCTTGGCGGCGTGCAGGAACTCTTTGATGCCCCGCTCGCCCCGCTGACCACCTTCCGGCTGGGCGGGCCCGCCGCCCGCCTGGTCACCGCGACGACCGACGACGAGGTGATCTCCGTCGTCCGCGAGGCCGACGACACCGACACGCCGCTCCTCATCATCGGCGGCGGCTCCAACCTCGTCATCGGCGACAAGGGCTTCGACGGCACCGCCCTGGTCATCGCCACCAAGGGCTTCACCCTCGACGGCACCCGCCTCGAGCTCGCCGCCGGCGAGGTCTGGACCGACGCCGTCGCCCGCACCGTTGAGGCCGGCCTCGCCGGCATCGAGTGCCTGTCCGGCATCCCCGGCTCGGCCGGAGCCACCCCCATCCAGAACGTCGGCGCCTACGGCCAGGAGGTCTCCTCCACCATCACCGAGGTGATCGCCTACGACCGCCGCACCCGCGAGACGGTCACCCTCTCCAACGCCGACTGCGCCTTCTCCTACCGCCACAGCCGCTTCAAGGCCGACCCCACCCGCTACGTCGTCCTGCGCGTCCGCTTCGACCTCGAGGACGCCGGCGGCCTCTCCGGCCCGATCCGCTACGCCGAGACCGCCCGCGCCCTCGGCGTGGAACCCGGCGACCGCGTTCCCCTCGCCACGGCCCGCGAGACCGTGCTCAAGCTGCGCGCCGGCAAGGGCATGGTCCTCGACCCCGAGGACCACGACACCTGGTCGGCCGGCTCCTTCTTCACCAACCCGATCCTCACCGACGACGAGTTCCAGGCCTTCCGCACCCGAGTGAAGCAGCACCTCGGCCCCGACGCCGAACCCCCCGCCTACCCGGCCGGCCACGGGTACACCAAGACCTCCGCCGCCTGGCTCATCGACAAGGCCGGCTTCACCAAGGGCTACGGCGAGGGCCCCGCCCGCATCTCCACCAAGCACACCCTCGCCCTGACCAACCGCGGCAACGCCACCACCGAGGACCTGCTGGCCCTCGCCCGCGAGGTGGTCACCGGC
Source organism: Streptomyces thermocarboxydovorans (assembly GCF_039524635.1). Classification (NCBI taxonomy): domain Bacteria; kingdom Bacillati; phylum Actinomycetota; class Actinomycetes; order Kitasatosporales; family Streptomycetaceae; genus Streptomyces; species Streptomyces thermocarboxydovorans. The sequence goes on from NZ_BAAAGU010000003.1 coordinate 16,343, forward strand.
GTCCGCGACACCTTCGGGATCACCCTGGTCAACGAGCCGGTGACCGTCGGCGTCAGCCTCTGAACCCTGGGCGTCAGCCTCTGGAAAGACCCCCCCCTCCTCTAGAAAGACCCCGCAAGCTCAGGCGACCGGCGTGTTGAGCCAGTCGTCGATCCCGGACAGCAGCTTCGCCTTCACGTCCTCCGGAGCCACCGACCCCCGCACCGACTGCCGCGCCAGCTCCGCCAGCTCCGCGTCCGAGAACCCGTGGTGCCGCCGCGCGATCTCGTACTGCGCCGCCAGCCGCGAACCGAACAGCAGCGGATCATCGGCGCCCAGCGCCAGCGGCACCCCCGCGTCGAACAGCGTCCGCAGCGGAACGTCCTGCGGCTTCTCGTACACCCCCAGCGCCACGTTCGACGCCGGGCACACCTCGCAGGTCACCTGCCGGTCCGCCAGCCGCTGCAGCAGCCGCGGGTCCTCCGCCGCCCGCACCCCGTGACCGATCCGGTCGGCCTCCAGGTCGTCCAGGCAGTCCCGCACCGACGCGGGCCCGGTCAGCTCGCCCCCGTGCGGCGCCGACAGCAGCCCGCCCTCCCGCGCGATGGCGAACGCCCGGTCGAAGTCGCGGGCCATGCCGCGCCGCTCGTCGTTGGAGAGCCCGAACCCGATCACTCCCCGGTCCGCGTACCGCACCGCCAGCCGGGCCAGGGTGCGCGCGTCCAGCGGGTGCTTCATCCGGTTGGCGGCCACCAGGACCCGGATCCCCAGGCCGGTGTCCCGCATCGCCGCCTCCACCGCGTCCAGGATGATCTCCAGCGCCGGGATCAGCCCGCCCAGCCGGGGCGCGTACGAGGTCGGGTCGACCTGGATCTCCAGCCAGCCCGAGCCGTCCTGCAGATCCTCCTCCGCGGCCTCCCGCACCAGCCGCCGGATGTCGTCCGGCTCGCGCAGGCAGGAGCGGGCGGCGTCGTACAGCCGCTGGAAGCGGAACCAGCCCCGCTCGTCGGTGGCCCGCAGCCGGGGCGGCTCCCCGCTGATCAGCGCGTCGGTCAGCGTCTCGGGCAGGCGCACACCGTACTTGTCGGCCAGTTCCAGCAGGGTGGTGGGCCGCATCGACCCGGTGAAGTGCAGGTGCAGATGGGCCTTCGGAAGCTCAGAGAGATCACGTACACGCTCCATCCCAGGATCCTGCCGCACGCCCCGCCCGCCCCGGTAGCGCTTTCCCCACACGTGGTCTTGCTCGCACAAACGACCCCGCCCCCGCACCTCACCCCACGACAAAGGGCGCCCGGAAACCCCGGGCGCCCCAAGCCGCACAGAACCGGAACCGGACCGGAACCTCAGTCCCGTCAGTCCCGCCGGTCCCGTCAGTCCCGCGCCTCCGCCAGCAGCTTCTGGATCCGCGAGACACCCTCGACGAGATCCTCGTCCCCCAGCGCGTACGACAGCCGCAGATACCCGGGCGTGCCGAACGCCTCACCCGGCACCACCGCGACCTCGGCCTCCTCCAGGATGAGCGCCGCCAGCTCCACCGTGTTCTGCGGACGCTTGCCCCGGATCTCCTTGCCGATCAGCGCCTTCACCGACGGGTAGGCGTAGAACGCCCCCTCCGGCTCCGGGCAGACCACGCCGTCGATCTCGTTGAGCATCCGCACGATGGTCTTGCGGCGCCGGTCGAACGCCTCCCGCATCTTCGCCACCGCCTCCAGGTCGCCGGAGACCGCGGCCAGCGCCGCCGCCTGCGCCACGTTGGAGACGTTGGAGGTGGCGTGCGACTGCAGGTTGGTGGCGGCCTTCACCACGTCCTTCGGGCCGATGATCCAGCCCACGCGCCAGCCGGTCATCGCGTACGTCTTGGCCACACCGTTGACCACGATGCACTTGTCGCGCAGCTCGGGCAGCAGCGCGGGCAGCGAGACGGAGACGGCGTCGCCGTAGACCAGGTGCTCGTAGATCTCGTCGGTCAGCACCCACAGCCCGTGCTCGACGGCCCAGCGGCCGATCGCCTCGGTCTCGGCCTCGCTGTAGACGGCGCCGGTCGGGTTGGAGGGGGAGACGAACAGGACGACCTTGGTCTTCTCGGTGCGGGCGGCCTCGAGCTGCTCCACGGTGACCCGGTAGCCGGTCGTCTCGTCGGCGACCACCTCGACCGGCACACCGCCGGCCAGCCGGATCGACTCGGGGTACGTCGTCCAGTACGGCGCGGGCACGATGACCTCGTCGCCCGGGTCGAGGATCGCGGCCAAGGCCTCGTAGATGGCCTGCTTGCCGCCGTTGGTGACCAGGATCTGGGAGGCGTCCACCTCGTAGCCGGAGTCGCGCAGCGTCTTCGCGGCGATCGCGTTCTTCAGCTCGGGCAGGCCGCCGGCCGGGGTGTAGCGGTGGTACTTCGGGTTCTTGCAGGCCTCGATCGCGGCCTCGACGATGTAGTCGGGGGTCGGGAAGTCGGGCTCACCGGCACCGAAGCCGATCACCGGCCGCCCGGCGGCCTTGAGGGCCTTGGCCTTGGCGTCCACGGCGAGAGTGGCGGACTCGGAGATCGCGCCGATGCGGGCGGAGACCCGGCGCTCGGTGGGAGGGGTTGCAGCGCTCATGGGCCCATCGTTTCAGACGGGAAACCGGCACGGCACCGGGGTTTCACAGACTGAACAGGACCGGGCAAACCCTGAACATCCGTCCGGATCGGCCGCCGGTGAGCGGCGTCGATGTATGTGATCCGTACGTGATCTTCGCCCCGCGCGGCCCTCCGCCGGAGGTATCTGTTCGACGCCCGGCCGCAGACCACGTACACTCTCACCTCGTTGGCCTCCAGCAGCCCGCGATCATCCGGTGCACACCCAGCATCCGGTTGGATGCGGTACGTTGGGGAACACACAAAGGGTCGTAGCTCAATTGGTAGAGCACTGGTCTCCAAAACCAGCGGTTGGGGGTTCAAGTCCCTCCGGCCCTGCTACACACACCTTCGCCAGGATGTGTGCGCATGTACGTACAGCTATGCACCGCCGTGCGGCTCAGACCGGGCGCGGCACGGCCACGACCCGGAATCAGGTGAGGACGAGTGACGGACGCCGTGGGCTCCATCGACATGCCTGATGCCCAGGACGAGGCGCCGGACTCCAGGAAGAAGCCCCGTAAGGGCGGCAAGCGAGCCAAGAAGGGCCCGCTGAAGCGGCTCGCGCTCTTCTACCGTCAGATCGTTGCTGAGCTCCGCAAGGTCGTCTGGCCCACCCGCAACCAGCTGACGTCGTACACGACCGCAGTGATCATCTTCGTCGTCATCATGATCGGCCTGATCACCCTGTTCGACTATGGCCTCAGCAACGCCGCCAAGTACGTCTTCGGCTGAGCCGAGAGCGAAGGGCGCCGAGGTACCCGGCGCCCCTTTCGCGTGTTCCACCCCTCTGTATCCAGGAAGAAGCAGCCACCGTGTCTGACCCGAACGTGAACGACGCCGTTGAGCCTCGCGGCGAGGGGGCCGAGTTCGTCGTCGAGGACGAGCTCGAGACTGCCAAGGGCGCGGACAGCGAGGACACCGCGGCCTCGGAGGAGGCCGGGGCTGCGGACGCCGCCGCGGACGAGGCCGGCACCGAGGAGACCGAGGCTGCCGAGGCCGAGGCCGCCGAGGGCGAGGCGGGCGAGGAAGCCGCCGAGGAAGAGGCCGAGGACGAGCGCGACCCGGTCGAGAAGCTCCGCGAGGAGCTGCGGGGCCTGCCCGGCGAGTGGTACGTCATCCACACCTACGCCGGTTACGAGAACCGGGTGAAGACGAACCTCGAGCAGCGCGCCGTCTCGCTGAACGTCGAGGACTACATCTTCCAGGCCGAGGTGCCGCAGGAAGAGGTCGTCCAGATCAAGAACGGCGAGCGCAAGACGATCAAGCAGAACAAGCTGCCGGGCTACGTCCTGGTCCGGATGGACCTGACGAACGAGTCCTGGGGCGTCGTGCGCAACACGCCGGGCGTCACCGGCTTCGTCGGCAACGCCTACGACCCGTACCCGCTGACCCTGGACGAGATCGTCAAGATGCTCGCGCCGGAGGCCGAGGAGAAGGCCGCCCGCGAGGCCGCCGAGGCCGAGGGCAAGCCGGCTCCGCAGCGCAAGGTCGAGGTCCAGGTGCTGGACTTCGAGGTGGGCGACTCGGTCACCGTCACCGACGGCCCGTTCGCCACGCTGCAGGCGACCATCAACGAGATCAACCCCGACTCGAAGAAGGTCAAGGGCCTGGTGGAGATCTTCGGCCGCGAGACGCCCGTCGAGCTGTCGTTCGACCAGATCCAGAAGAACTGAGCGCGCTCAGTACTTTCTGGACGTACTACTTCCGAACAGGTCAGACAGGCGCTCACGTCTCGTCTGACCTGCTCGGTTTTTGGCCGCGCATCTCTACCCGTTAAAGTTGCGCGGTATGCCTGCGTCCGGGTGGTCCCCGATGACGCGGGCAGGACCCGAATGCGAAAGGACCCGGAGAGCCATGCCTCCCAAGAAGAAGAAGGTCACGGGGCTCATCAAGCTCCAGATCCAGGCCGGTGCCGCCAACCCGGCCCCGCCGGTCGGCCCCGCGCTGGGTCAGCACGGCGTGAACATCATGGAGTTCTGCAAGGCCTACAACGCCGCGACCGAGTCGCAGCGCGGTTGGGTCATCCCGGTGGAGATCACGGTCTACGAGGACCGTTCCTTCACCTTCATCACCAAGACCCCGCCGGCCGCCAAGATGATCCTCAAGGCCGCGGGCGTGGAGAAGGGCTCCGGCGAGCCGCACAAGACCAAGGTCGCCAAGATCACCCGCGACCAGGTCCGTGAGATCGCCCAGACCAAGATGCCCGACCTCAACGCCAACGACCTGGACGCCGCCGAGAAGATCATCGCCGGCACCGCCCGTTCCATGGGCGTCACGGTCGAGGGCTGACCTCCACCTCCCCAAGCCACCACAGAAGTGTGGAAGGGCCTGCTCGGCCCGGACCACAACTCCTAAGAACCTCCAGGAGCTTTAAGTGAGCAAGCGCAGCAAGGCTCTCCGCGCTGCGGACGCCAAGGTCAACCGGGACAAGCTCTACGCCCCGCTTGAGGCCGTCCGTCTCGCCAAGGAGACCTCCACGACCAAGTTCGACGCCACCGTCGAGGTCGCCTTCCGTCTGGGTGTCGACCCGCGCAAGGCCGACCAGATGGTCCGTGGCACCGTGAACCTCCCGCACGGCACCGGTAAGACCGCCCGGGTCCTGGTCTTCGCGACCGGCGACCGTGCCGAGGCCGCGCGTGCCGCGGGCGCCGACATCGTCGGCGCCGACGAGCTGATCGACGAGGTGTCGAAGGGCCGTCTGGACTTCGACGCCGTCGTCGCCACCCCGGACCTCATGGGCAAGGTCGGCCGCCTCGGCCGCGTGCTCGGTCCCCGTGGTCTGATGCCGAACCCCAAGACCGGCACCGTGACCCCGGACGTCGCCAAGGCTGTCAACGACATCAAGGGCGGCAAGATCGAGTTCCGTGTCGACAAGCACGCGAACCTGCACTTCATCATCGGCAAGACGTCGTTCGACGACACCCAGCTGGTGGAGAACTACGCCGCCGCGCTGGAGGAGATCCTCCGTCTGAAGCCGTCGGCCGCCAAGGGTCGCTACATCAAGAAGGCCGCCATCACCACCACGATGGGCCCCGGCATCCCGGTCGACCCGAACCGCACCCGCAACCTCCTCGTCGAGGAGGACCCGGCCGCGGCCTGAGCCCGGCCGGCCCGGACCGGCCCGTCCGGTCCGCGCGCTGGGAAGCCCGCCCCCACGCCCGCCAGGGCGAGGGGGCGGGTTTTTTCCTGCGCCTGTGTCAGCGCGGTGCGTTAACGTTCCAGGCATTGATCCGAGGCGCGTGCACGGCGCAGGGAGACGCGCGCACTGCGCGGACACAGCAGATACAGCAGAGACAGCAGAGACAGCAGAGACAGCAGAGACAGCAGAGACAGCTGAGCAGAGACAGCTGGAAGAACACAGGGGTGGGATTTACATGGCCATGTCCGCATGGAAGCGCGCAGGTGTCTGTCTGACGGCAGCGGCTGTCGTGGCGGGGGTCGCGGGCTGCCAGGACGGTGACGGGGGCGGGAAGAAGGCGGCGGGCTCCCCGGACTCCGGGGCCAGGTCGCAGAGCAGCATGACCGAGGTGCTGCAGGCCGCCTACAAGAAGACCTCCGAGGTCAAGTCCGCCAAGGTGCGGATCACCATGGCCATGCCGGCCGCGGCGGGCGGCGGCACCACGGAGATCTCGGGTGTCCAGGGCTGGGACCCGGGCGTCATGGACGTCACCATGAAGGGCTCCGCGCTCGCCGCCGGCGACCCGGAGGCGCCCGAGCCGATGCGCATGATCATGCTCGACGACGTCATGTACATCAACATGGGCGCCAAGCAGGCCGCCGAGATGGACGGCAAGCAGTGGATGAAGATGGACTTCGGCGCGCTGGCCGAGAAGTCCGGTGACGCCGACGCGCAGCGGCAGATGACCCAGAGCCTGCAGAACATGAACCAGGACCCGGCCCAGCAGCTCGCCCTGCTGCTGGAGTCGCCGAACCTCAAGCACGTCGGCCCGGAGAAGGTCGACGGCGTCGAGACGGAGCACTACAAGGGCACGCTGAGCGTCCAGGAGATGCTGGAGGCCAACCAGGGCACCGAGGGCATGCTCTCGAAGAAGGAGCGCCAGGAGCTGGTCGACGGCCTGGAGAAGGCCGGCATGAAGGGCTACGACACCGAGGTCTGGGTCAACGAGGACGACCTGCCGGTGAAGATGGTCGTCGGGATGAAGTTCCCGCAGGGCACGATGAAGATGACGGCCCACTACTCCGACTACGGCACGAAGGCCGACGTCCAGGCCCCGCCGGCCGGCGACACCTTCGACTTCATGGAGATGCTGGAGGAGCTGGAGCGGCTCGGCGGTCAGTCCGGTGCGGGCCTCGGTGAGCAGTCCGGTGCGGACCTGGGGGCCTGAGCCTTTGCAGCCCCCGTCCGGCCGATTTGCCTGACGACGATCCGGTCACGTACTCTTCCACGGAAGCCAAAGACCGCTGGTCGTTGCCGTGCGCTCGTAAGAGGGCTCGGTGGCCGAAGGATCCGCTGAACTGCGGACGACCCGCGCAGGTGACAGAGGAAGAGTTCCCGTGACTCGCCGCCTCGTGCGTGTGAGGAACCGGTTGAGCTACGCCCCGTGTGCCTGCGCCCGGGGCGTTTCGTTTTCCCCAGTCCTCCTTCGGGTCCGCGCGGTCCGAATCACCCGGAAGGAGGCCGAGGCTCTATGGCGAGGCCCGACAAGGCTGCCGCGGTTGCCGAGCTGACGGACAAGTTCCGCAGCTCCAACGCCGCCGTGCTGACCGAGTACCGCGGTCTCACCGTGGCGCAGCTCAAGACGCTGCGTCGTTCGCTCGGTGAGAACGCCCAGTACGCCGTGGTGAAGAACACGCTGACCAAGATTGCGGCCAACGAGGCCGGGATCACGCTGGACGACCAGCTCTTCGCTGGTCCGACGGCCGTCGCCTTCGTCACCGGTGACCCGGTGGAGTCGGCGAAGGGTCTTCGTGACTTCGCCAAGGAGAACCCGAATCTCGTCATCAAGGGCGGTGTCCTTGACGGCAAGGCGCTGTCCGCCGACGAGATCAAGAAGCTTGCGGACCTCGAGTCCCGCGAGGTTCTGCTCAGCAAGCTGGCCGGTGCCTTCAAGGCGAAGCAGTCCCAGGCTGCCTCCGTCTTCCAGGCGCTGCCCTCGAAGCTCGTCCGCACCGTCGACGCGCTTCGTGCCAAGCAGGCCGAGCAGGGCGGTGCCGAGTAATTCGGCTCGCTTTCCGATCCTCGCTGCATGAGGCGAGGGTCGATGCGGGCCCGACGTACGCCCGCCTCACCCAGTACATCCGGCACCTGCCGATTTAGTGGAAGGACCCGCCACCATGGCGAAGCTCACCCAGGACGAGCTGCTGGCCCAGTTCGAGGAGATGACCCTCATCGAGCTCTCCGAGTTCGTGAAGGCCTTCGAGGAGAAGTTCGACGTCACCGCCGCCGCGGCCGCTCCGGTCGTCATGGCCGGTGGCGCTGCTCAGGGCGGCGGCGAGGCCGGCGCTGCTGAGGAGAAGGACGAGTTCGACGTCATCCTCACCGGTGCCGGCGACAAGAAGATCCAGGTCATCAAGGTCGTGCGCGAGCTGACCTCCCTGGGCCTGAAGGAGGCCAAGGACCTGGTCGACGGCACCCCGAAGCCGGTTCTCGAGAAGGTCAACAAGGAGGCCGCCGACAAGGCCAAGGAGGCCCTCGAGGGCGCCGGCGCTTCGGTCGAGGTCAAGTAAGACCTTGTCGCACAGGGTCTCGTAGGGGCCTTGTAACGCTGTAGCACCGAAGAGCGATCATCCAACCGGGTGGTCGCTCTTCGGCGTTCCGGCGGGCGTCCCCGTGGTTGCCTTGCACGCCCGGTGACGGGGGGTATGGTGATCATCGTCGTCTCTTCGGGCGTCTCGGTTCGGGCAGTTCGGGCAAGGGGGCCTTGACGAACCGCACGCAGCGCGCAATTCTCAGGACGCGTCGTCACAAGGATCCGAATCCGAGGCATGGATCGACGACGAAGAGGGCAGTATCAACGTGCATTGAGGGCAAGCATGCCGAGGGCGTTGAGAACAACGAGGGTCGTGAAAACCCGCACTGGACATCAGTGTGCCGAGTGGCTACACTGACCCTTTGCGCTGCCTGTTAGCTGCCCCCTGCCCGTCACCAGGGGTCTGCCCTCGCCTCAGCACCGATGTACAGAACGCCTCTGACCTGGCCTTTCGGTCCCGTCAGAAGGAGTCTGTCCCGGGGCACGGTGGGGGACCGGTACGCGCGTAGTGAGTCCGAGCCCTCGGAAGGACCCCCTCTTGGCCGCCTCGCGCAACGCCTCGACCGCGAATACGAACAACGGCGCCAGCACCGCCCCGCTGCGCATCTCCTTTGCAAAGATCAAGGAGCCCCTCGAGGTTCCGAACCTTCTCGCGCTCCAGACCGAGAGCTTCGACTGGCTGCTCGGCAACGACGCGTGGAAGGCTCGCGTCGAGGAGGCTCTCGAGAACGGTCAGGACGTCCCCACCAAGTCCGGTCTGGAGGAGATCTTCGAGGAGATCTCCCCGATCGAGGACTTCTCCGGGTCGATGTCGCTGACCTTCCGTGACCACCGCTTCGAGCCGCCGAAGAACAGCATCGACGAGTGCAAGGAGCGCGACTTCACCTACGCGGCTCCGCTCTTCGTCACCGCCGAGTTCACCAACAACGAGACCGGCGAGATCAAGTCCCAGACCGTCTTCATGGGCGACTTCCCGCTCATGACGAACAAGGGCACCTTCGTCATCAACGGCACCGAGCGTGTCGTGGTGTCGCAGCTGGTCCGTTCGCCTGGTGTCTACTTCGACTCCAGCATCGACAAGACCTCGGACAAGGACATCTTCTCCGCCAAGATCATCCCCTCCCGGGGTGCCTGGCTGGAGATGGAGATCGACAAGCGCGACATGGTCGGTGTGCGCATCGACCGCAAGCGCAAGCAGTCCGTCACCGTGCTGCTCAAGGCGCTCGGCTGGACCACCGAGCAGATCCTGGAGGAGTTCGGCGAGTACGAGTCGATGCGCGCCACCCTGGAGAAGGACCACACCCAGGGCCAGGACGACGCACTGCTCGACATCTACCGCAAGCTGCGTCCGGGCGAGCCCCCCACGCGTGAGGCCGCGCAGACGCTGCTGGAGAACCTCTACTTCAACCCCAAGCGCTACGACCTCGCCAAGGTCGGCCGCTACAAGGTCAACAAGAAGCTGGGTACGGACACCCCGCTGGACGCGGGCATCCTGACCGTCGAGGACATCATCGCGACGATCAAGTACCTGGTGAAGCTGCACGCCGGTGAGACCGAGACGGTCGGCGACAACGGTGAGACGGTCGTCGTCGAGACCGACGACATCGACCACTTCGGCAACCGCCGTCTGCGCAGCGTCGGCGAGCTCATCCAGAACCAGGTCCGCACGGGTCTGGCCCGGATGGAGCGCGTCGTGCGCGAGCGCATGACCACGCAGGACGTCGAGGCGATCACGCCGCAGACCCTGATCAACATCCGGCCGGTCGTCGCCTCCATCAAGGAGTTCTTCGGCACCAGCCAGCTGTCCCAGTTCATGGACCAGAACAACCCGCTGTCCGGGCTGACGCACAAGCGTCGTCTGTCCGCGCTCGGCCCGGGTGGTCTCTCCCGTGAGCGGGCCGGCTTCGAGGTCCGTGACGTGCACCCCTCGCACTACGGCCGCATGTGCCCGATCGAGACGCCGGAAGGCCCGAACATCGGTCTGATCGGCTCGCTCGCCACCTACGGCCGGGTCAACGCGTTCGGTTTCGTGGAGACCCCGTACCGCAAGGTGTTCGAGGGCCAGGTCACCGACCAGGTCGACTACCTCACCGCCGACGAGGAGGACCGCTTCGTCATCGCGCAGGCCAACGCGCCGCTCACCGATGACCTGCGGTTCGCCGAGAACCGCGTGCTGGTCCGCCGCAAGGGCGGCGAGGTCGACTACGTCGGCCCCGAGGACGTGGACTACATGGACGTCTCGCCGCGCCAGATGGTGTCGGTCGCGACCGCCATGATCCCCTTCCTGGAGCACGACGACGCCAACCGTGCCCTCATGGGCGCGAACATGATGCGCCAGGCCGTTCCGCTGATCCAGGCGGAGGCCCCGCTCGTCGGTACCGGCATGGAGTACCGCTCCGCCGTCGACGCCGGCGACGTCGTCAAGGCCGAGAAGTCCGGTGTGGTCCAGGAGGTCTCCGCGGACTACATCACCACCGCCAACGACGACGGCACGTACATCACGTACCGCCTGGCCAAGTTCGCCCGCTCCAACCAGGGCACCTCGGTCAACCAGAAGGTCATCGTCTCCGAGGGCGACCGCGTCGTCGAGGGCCAGGTCCTGGCCGACGGCCCGGCCACCCAGAACGGCGAGATGGCGCTCGGCAAGAACCTGCTGGTCGCGTTCATGCCGTGGGAGGGCCACAACTACGAGGACGCGATCATCCTGTCGCAGCGCCTCGTGCAGGACGACGTCCTCTCCTCGATCCACATCGAGGAGCACGAGGTCGACGCCCGTGACACCAAGCTCGGCCCCGAGGAGATCACCCGGGACATCCCGAACGTCTCCGAGGAGGTCCTCGCCGACCTCGACGAGCGCGGCATCATCCGCATCGGTGCCGAGGTCATCGCCGGCGACATCCTCGTCGGCAAGGTCACCCCGAAGGGTGAGACCGAGCTGACCCCCGAGGAGCGCCTGCTGCGCGCGATCTTCGGTGAGAAGGCCCGTGAGGTCCGTGACACCTCGCTGAAGGTGCCGCACGGCGAGACCGGCAAGGTCATCGGCGTGCGCGTCTTCGACCGCGAGGAGGGCGACGAGCTGCCGCCGGGCGTGAACCAGCTGGTCCGCGTCTACGTCGCGCAGAAGCGCAAGATCACCGACGGTGACAAGCTCGCCGGCCGCCACGGCAACAAGGGCGTCATCTCCAAGATCCTGCCGATCGAGGACATGCCGTTCCTGGAGGACGGCACCCCGGTCGACATCATCCTCAACCCGCTGGGCGTGCCGTCCCGGATGAACCCGGGACAGGTCCTGGAGATCCACCTCGGCTGGCTCGCCAGCCAGGGCTGGGACGTCTCCGGCCTCCAGGAGGAGTGGGCCAAGCGCCTCCAGGCGATCGGAGCCGACCGCGTCGAGCCGCGCACCAACGTGGCCACCCCGGTCTTCGACGGTGCCCGCGAGGACGAGCTCGCCGGTCTGCTGGAGCACACCATGCCCAACCGCGACGGCGACCGCCTGGTGCTGCCGTCCGGCAAGGCGCGGCTGTTCGACGGCCGCTCCGGTGAGCCGTTCCCGGACCCGATCTCCGTCGGGTACATGTACATCCTCAAGCTGCACCACCTGGTCGACGACAAGCTGCACGCCCGCTCGACCGGTCCGTACTCGATGATCACCCAGCAGCCGCTGGGCGGTAAGGCCCAGTTCGGTGGCCAGCGGTTCGGCGAGATGGAGGTGTGGGCACTCGAGGCGTACGGCGCCGCCTACGCCCTCCAGGAGCTGCTGACCATCAAGTCCGACGACGTCACCGGCCGCGTGAAGGTCTACGAGGCCATCGTCAAGGGCGAGAACATCCCCGAACCCGGCATCCCCGAGTCCTTCAAGGTGCTCATCAAGGAGATGCAGTCGCTCTGCCTGAACGTGGAGGTGCTGTCCAGCGACGGTATGTCCATCGAGATGCGTGACACCGACGAGGACGTCTTCCGCGCAGCGGAGGAGCTCGGTATCGACCTGTCCCGGCGCGAGCCGAGCAGCGTCGAAGAGGTCTGACGGGAGTCCGGCGGCCTTCCGTTCCGGAGGCCGCCGGCCCCAGGACCCCCGTTTCAGACCACAGACTTACGACCCTGAGAGGGATTGACGCATAGTGCTCGACGTCAACTTCTTCGACGAGCTCCGGATCGGCCTGGCCACCGCTGACGACATCCGTCAGTGGAGCCACGGCGAGGTCAAGAAGCCCGAGACCATCAACTACCGCACCCTCAAGCCCGAGAAGGACGGACTCTTCTGCGAGAAGATCTTCGGTCCGACCCGGGACTGGGAGTGCTACTGCGGCAAGTACAAGCGCGTCCGATTCAAGGGCATCATCTGCGAGCGCTGTGGCGTCGAGGTCACGCGCGCCAAGGTGCGCCGTGAGCGGATGGGCCACATCGAGCTGGCCGCCCCTGTCACGCACATCTGGTACTTCAAGGGCGTCCCGTCGCGCCTGGGCTACCTGCTGGACCTGGCGCCGAAGGACCTCGAGAAGGTCATCTACTTCGCCGCCTACATGATCACGTGGGTCGACGAGGAGCGCCGTGCCCGCGACCTGCCCTCGCTGGAGGCCCACGTCTCCGTCGAGCGCCAGCAGATCGAGCAGCGCCGCGACGCCGACCTGGAGGCCCGCGCCAAGAAGCTCGAGGCCGACCTCGCCGAGCTGGAGGCCGAGGGCGCCAAGGCCGATGTGCGCCGCAAGGTGCGCGAGGGTGCCGAGCGCGAGATGAAGCAGCTGCGCGACCGCGCGCAGCGCGAGATCGACCGCCTCGACGAGGTGTGGAACCGGTTCAAGAACCTCAAGGTCCAGGACCTCGAGGGCGACGAGCTGCTCTACCGCGAGCTGCGCGACCGCTTCGGCACGTACTTCGACGGCTCGATGGGTGCCGCGGCGCTGCAGAAGCGCCTGGAGTCCTTCGACCTCGAGGAGGAGGCCGAGAAGCTCCGCGAGATCATCCGCACCGGCAAGGGCCAGAAGAAGACCCGCGCCCTGAAGCGGCTGAAGGTCGTCTCCGCGTTCCTGCAGACCTCCAACAGCCCCAAGGGCATGGTCCTGGACTGCGTCCCGGTCATCCCGCCGGACCTGCGTCCGATGGTGCAGCTGGACGGTGGCCGCTTCGCGACCTCCGACCTGAACGACCTGTACCGCCGGGTCATCAACCGCAACAACCGTCTGAAGAGGCTGCTGGACCTCGGCGCGCCCGAGATCATCGTCAACAACGAGAAGCGCATGCTTCAGGAGGCCGTTGACGCCCTCTTCGACAACGGCCGCCGCGGCCGTCCGGTGACCGGTCCCGGCAACCGCCCGCTGAAGTCCCTCAGCGACATGCTGAAGGGCAAGCAGGGCCGCTTCCGTCAGAACCTGCTCGGTAAGCGTGTCGACTACTCGGCGCGTTCCGTGATCGTCGTCGGTCCGCAGCTGAAGCTGCACCAGTGCGGTCTGCCGAAGGCGATGGCGCTGGAGCTGTTCAAGCCGTTCGTGATGAAGCGCCTGGTCGACCTGAACCACGCGCAGAACATCAAGAGCGCCAAGCGGATGGTCGAGCGCGGCCGCACCGTGGTGTACGACGTCCTCGAAGAGGTCATCGCCGAGCACCCGGTGCTGCTGAACCGTGCGCCCACCCTGCACCGTCTGGGCATCCAGGCCTTCGAGCCGCAGCTGGTCGAGGGCAAGGCCATTCAGATCCACCCGCTCGTGTGCACCGCGTTCAACGCGGACTTCGACGGTGACCAGATGGCCGTGCACCTGCCGCTGTCCGCGGAGGCCCAGGCCGAGGCCCGCATCCTGATGCTGTCCTCGAACAACATCCTCAAGCCGGCCGACGGCCGTCCGGTGACGATGCCGACCCAGGACATGGTCCTCGGTCTGTTCTTCCTCACCACCGACGGCGAGATGCGCGACCTGAAGGGCGAGGGCCGTTCCTTCTCCTCGGTCGCCGAGGCGATCATGGCCTTCGACGCGGGCGAGCTGTCGCTCCAGTCGAAGATCGACGTCCGCTTCCCGGTCGGCACCATCCCGCCGCGCGGCTGGACCCCGCCGGCGCGCGAGGAGGGTGAGCCCGAGTGGCAGCCCGGTGACAGCTTCCGGCTGAACACCACCCTGGGCCGTGCGCTCTTCAACGAGCTGCTGCCCGAGGACTACCCGTTCGTCGACTACGAGGTCGGCAAGAAGCAGCTCTCCGAGATCGTCAACGACCTCGCCGAGCGCTACCCGAAGGTCATCGTGGCGGCGACGCTCGACAACCTGAAGGCGGCCGGCTTCTACTGGGCCACCCGTTCCGGCGTCACCGTCGCCATCTCCGACGTGGTCGTCCCCGAGGCGAAGAAGGAGATCGTCGCCAAGTGGGAGGCCGCTGACGAGAAGGTCCAGAAGCAGTACGAGCGCGGTCTGATCACCAAGGACGAGCGCACGCAGGAGCTCATCCAGATCTGGACCCAGGCGACCAACGAGGTCGCCGAGGCGATGAACGACAACTTCCCCAAGACCAACCCGATCTTCATGATGGTGAACTCGGGTGCGCGAGGCAACATGATGCAGATGCGTCAGATTGCCGGTATGCGCGGTCTGGTGTCGAACGCCAAGAACGAGACGATCCCGCGGCCCATCAAGGCCTCGTTCCGTGAGGGTCTGTCCGTGCTGGAGTACTTCATCTCCACGCACGGTGCCCGTAAGGGTCTGGCGGACACGGCTCTGCGTACCGCCGACTCGGGTTACCTCACCCGTCGTCTGGTCGACGTCTCCCAGGACGTCATCATCCGCGAGGAGGACTGCGGCACCGACCGCGGCCTGCGCCTGAAGATCGCCGACCGCGACGCCGACGGCGTGCTGCGCAAGGCGGAGAACGTCGAGACCTCGGTGTACGCCCGCTGCCTCGCGGAGGACATCGTGGTCGACGGCCAGGTGCTGGCCCCGGCCGGCACCGACCTGGGCGACGTGCTCATCGAGGAGCTGATCTCCCGCGGCGTCGAGGAGGTCAAGACCCGCTCGGTCCTGACCTGCGAGTCCGCCGTCGGCACCTGCGCGATGTGCTACGGCCGCTCGCTGGCCACCGGCAAGCTGGTGGACATCGGCGAGGCGGTCGGCATCATCGCCGCCCAGTCCATCGGTGAGCCCGGTACCCAGCTGACGATGCGTACCTTCCACACCGGTGGTGTGGCCGGTGACGACATCACCCAGGGTCTGCCGCGTGTCGTCGAGCTCTTCGAGGCCCGTACCCCGAAGGGTGTCGCCCCGATCTCCGAGGCCTCCGGCCGCGTGCGGATCGAGGAGACCGAGAAGACCAAGAAGATCGTCATCACGCCGGACGACGGCAGCGACGAGACGTCCTACCCGATCTCGAAGCGCGCCCGTCTCCTGGTCAGCGACGGCGACCACGTCGAGGTGGGCCAGAAGCTCACCGTGGGTGCCACCAACCCGCACGACGTGCTGCGCATCCTGGGCCAGCGTGCCGTCCAGGTCCACCTGGTCGGCGAGGTCCAGAAGGTCTACAACTCGCAGGGTGTGTCGATCCACGACAAGCACATCGAGATCATCATCCGGCAGATGCTGCGCCGGGTGACGATCATCGAGTCCGGCGACGCCGAGCTGCTGCCCGGTGAGCTGGTCGAGCGCTCGAAGTTCGAGCAGGAGAACCGTCGTGTGGTCCAGGAGGGCGGTCACCCGGCCTCCGGCCGTCCGCAGCTCATGGGCATCACCAAGGCCTCGCTGGCCACGGAGTCCTGGCTGTCGGCGGCGTCCTTCCAGGAGACGACGCGAGTCCTCACGGACGCGGCGATCAACGCCAAGTCCGACTCGCTGATCGGCCTCAAGGAGAACGTCATCATCGGTAAGCTCATCCCGGCCGGTACGGGCCTGTCCCGCTACCGCAACATCCGGGTCGAGCCGACCGAGGAGGCCAAGGCCGCGATGTACTCGGCCGTCGGCTACGACGACATCGACTACTCGCCGTTCGGCACCGGCTCCGGCCAGGCCGTCCCGCTGGAGGACTACGACTACGGTCCGTACAACCAGTAAGGCGCACGTCCACTGAAGGGCGGCCACTCCGCGAGGGGTGGCCGCCCTTCGGCGTTCCCCGGCGGGTCCGCCGGTGCGTTTCTCGGTGCCTGAACGGGCCGCTGGGCGCATCATGGAGACACGCCGGTCTTCCGGGAGGTGCCCCGTGTCGCAGCCGCCGTATCCCTCATGGCAGCCCTGGCAGCAGCAGCCCGGTGTCCCGCAGCCGTGGCAGCCGTGGGGCCTTCGGAACGCGCCGTCGATGCTCGCCTCGCACGCCGACCGGGAACGGGCCGTGGACGTGCTCAGAGCCGGGTACGGCGAGGGGCGCATGGAGCAGGAGGAGTTCGAGCGGCGCGTGGCACGGGCGTACGCGGCGCGCACGGTGGGGGAGCTGGCGCTGCTGGTGGCGGATCTGCCGCAGGGGCCCGCTCCGCACCCCGTGGCGCACCCCGTGCCCCCGGCGTTCCTGCCGGCGCCCAGGCCCCGGGTGAACGGCAAGGCGGTCGCCTCGGCCGTGTGCGGGGGGCTGTGTCTGCTGACGTTCGGGCTGACCGGCATCCCGGCCGTGGTGCTGGGGCATGCCGCGCGGGCGGAGATGGCGCGCACCGGTGAGGAGGGGGACGCGCTGGCGCTGACCGGGCTGGCGCTCGGGTGGCTGTCGAACGCGGCGTGGGCGGTGCTGCTGATCCTGTCGTTCGTGCTGGCGCTGGTGGCTGCCTGAGGGGGGTTCCCCCCGGGTCCGGAGCCCGGCCGCGGGGCTTCCGGCGGGACCCAGGGACCGGTGGGTCCTACGATGGACAAAGCACCCGAATCACCCGTGGGCCGGAGATTTGAAGATCGTCTTCGACGCGGGGTCTTGACATGCGTCCCGCACCCCTGTGGGCGGCGCCCATTTGTTTTGACCGCAGCGAATGCGATAGGTACGCTCAGACCTTGTGCCTGGGGTGTGCCCTGGCCTTCGTGCGTGCCATCACAACCGCACCGGAGGCCGATGAACGGCCACCGCAATCTGCGCTTCTTTTCGCCTTGTGGCGAAGGTCCGCACGATTCGACACACCCGACCGCGTGGGTCGGCGACGTTCCAGGTTAGCTGTACCCATCGGCACACAGAAACCGGAGAAGTAGTGCCTACGATCCAGCAGCTGGTCCGTAAGGGCCGGCAGGACAAGGTCGAAAAGAACAAGACGCCCGCACTCGAGGGCTCGCCCCAGCGTCGAGGCGTCTGCACGCGTGTGTTCACGACCACCCCGAAGAAGCCGAACTCGGCCCTCCGCAAGGTCGCGCGTGTGCGTCTGACCAGCGGCATCGAGGTCACCGCTTACATTCCGGGTGAGGGACACAACCTGCAGGAGCACTCCATCGTGCTCGTGCGAGGCGGCCGTGTGAAGGACCTGCCGGGTGTTCGTTACAAGATCATCCGTGGCTCCCTCGACACCCAGGGTGTCAAGAACCGCAAGCAGGCCCGCAGCCGTTACGGCGCCAAGAAGGAGAAGTAAGAATGCCTCGTAAGGGCCCCGCCCCGAAGCGCCCGGTCCACGTCGACCCGGTTTACGGCTCCCCCCTGGTGACCTCCCTGATCAACAAGGTGCTGCTGAACGGCAAGCGCTCCACCGCCGAGCGCATCGTTTACGGCGCCATGGAGGGCCTGCGTGAGAAGACCGGCAACGACCCGGTCATCACGCTCAAGCGCGCTCTCGACAACATCAAGCCGACCCTCGAGGTCAAGTCCCGCCGTGTCGGTGGTGCCACCTACCAGGTCCCGGTCGAGGTCAAGCCCGGCCGTGCCAACACGCTGGCACTGCGCTGGCTGGTCGGTTACTCCCGCGCCCGTCGCGAGAAGACCATGACCGAGCGTCTGCTCAACGAGCTCCTCGACGCCAGCAACGGCCTCGGTGCCGCTGTGAAGAAGCGCGAGGACACGCACAAGATGGCCGAGTCCAACAAGGCCTTCGCGCACTACCGCTGGTAGTCGCAGACCCCATCGAGACCGAGAGAAGAATGAAGCCTTATGGCTACCACTTCGCTTGACCTGGCCAGGGTCCGCAACATCGGGATCATGGCCCACATCGACGCGGGCAAGACGACGACCACCGAGCGGATCCTGTTCTACACCGGCGTTTCCTACAAGATCGGTGAGGTCCACGACGGCGCTGCCACCATGGACTGGATGGAGCAGGAGCAGGAGCGTGGCATCACGATCACCTCTGCTGCCACCACCTGCCACTGGCAGCTGGACGACGTCGACCACACCATCAACATCATCGACACGCCTGGCCACGTCGACTTCACCGTCGAGGTGGAGCGTTCCCTGCGCGTGCTCGACGGTGCCGTGACGGTGTTCGACGGCGTCGCCGGCGTCGAGCCTCAGTCCGAGACCGTGTGGCGTCAGGCGGACCGCTACGGCGTTCCGCGCATCTGCTTCGTCAACAAGCTCGACCGCACCGGTGCCGAGTTCCACCGCTGCGTCGACATGATCAAGGACCGCCTGGGCGCGCAGCCGCTGGTCATGCAGCTGCCCATCGGTGCCGAGGCCGACTTCAAGGGCGTCGTGGACCTGGTCCGCATGAAGGCGCTCGTGTGGTCCGCCGAGGCCGCCAAGGGCGAGATGTACGACGTCACCGACATCCCGGCCACGCACACCGAGGCCGCCGAGGAGTGGCGCGGCAAGCTGCTCGAGGCCGTCGCGGAGAACGACGAGGAGCTGATGGAGCTGTACCTCGAGGGCCAGGAGCCCACCGAGGAGCAGCTGTACGCGGCGATCCGCCGTATCACCATCGCCTCCGGCAAGGGCGGCGGCACCACCGTCACCCCCGTGTTCTGCGGTACCGCGTTCAAGAACAAGGGCGTGCAGCCCCTGCTCGACGCGGTCGTGCGCTACCTGCCCTCGCCGCTCGACGTCGAGGCCATCGAGGGTCACGACCCGAAGGACCCGGAGACGATCGTCCGGCGCAAGCCGTCCGACGAGGAGCCGCTGTCGGCGCTGGCGTTCAAGATCATGAGCGACCCGCACCTCGGCAAGCTCACCTTCGTCCGCGTGTACTCCGGCCGCCTGGAGTCCGGCACCCAGGTGCTGAACTCCGTGAAGGGCAAGAAGGAGCGCATCGGCAAGATCTACCGCATGCACGCCAACAAGCGTGAGGAGATCGAGTCGGTGGGCGCCGGCGACATCGTCGCCGTCATGGGTCTGAAGCAGACCACCACCGGTGAGACGCTCTCCGACGACAAGAGCCCGGTGATCCTGGAGTCCATGGACTTCCCGGCGCCGGTCATCCAGGTCGCCATCGAGCCCAAGTCGAAGGGCGACCAGGAGAAGCTCGGCGTCGCGATCCAGCGCCTGGCCGAGGAGGACCCGTCCTTCCAGGTCCACTCGGACGAGGAGACCGGCCAGACCATCATCGGCGGCATGGGCGAGCTGCACCTCGAGGTGCTGGTCGACCGCATGCGCCGTGAGTTCAAGGTCGAGGCCAACGTCGGCAAGCCGCAGGTGGCGTACCGTGAGACCATCCGCAAGGCGGTCGAGAAGGTCGAGTACACCCACAAGAAGCAGACGGGTGGTACCGGCCAGTTCGGTCGCGTCGTCATCTCGATCGAGCCGATCGAGGGCGGCGACGCCTCGTACGAGTTCGTCAACAAGGTCACCGGTGGCCGCGTGCCGAAGGAGTACATCCCCTCGGTCGACGCCGGCTGCCAGGAGGCCATGCAGTTCGGCATCCTCGCCGGCTACGAGATGACCGGCGTCCGCGTGACGCTGCTCGACGGTGCCTACCACGAGGTGGACTCCTCCGAGCTCGCGTTCAAGATCGCCGGTTCGCAGGCCTTCAAGGAGGCCGCGCGCAAGGCTTCGCCCGTGCTCCTGGAGCCGATGATGGCCGTCGAGGTCACCACGCCCGAGGACTACATGGGTGAGGTCATCGGCGACATCAACTCCCGCCGTGGCCAGATCCAGGCCATGGAGGAGCGGGCCGGTGCCCGCGTCGTGAAGGGCCTCGTGCCCCTGTCGGAGATGTTCGGCTACGTCGGAGACCTCCGCAGCAAGACGTCGGGTCGCGCAAGCTACTCGATGCAGTTCGACTCCTACGCCGAGGTTCCGCGGAACGTCGCCGAGGAGATCATCGCGAAGGCCAAGGGCGAGTAACGGACTCCGTTCATACGCCGTAGGCTTGACCCCGGAGCCTGCAAGGGGCATTCCGCCATCAACCCGTCGGAATGCCCCGGGCCCGGGTTTCCCAGCAAAGATCACCTGGCGCCGATGAGTAAGGCGTACAGAACCACTCCACAGGAGGACCCCAGTGGCGAAGGCGAAGTTCGAGCGGACTAAGCCGCACGTCAACATCGGCACCATCGGTCACATCGACCACGGTAAGACGACCCTCACGGCCGCCATTACCAAGGTGCTGCACGACAAGTACCCGGACCTGAACGAGGCTTCGGCCTTCGACCAGATCGACAAGGCTCCCGAGGAGCGCCAGCGCGGTATCACCATCTCCATCGCGCACGTCGAGTACCAGACGGAGGCGCGTCACTACGCCCACGTCGACTGCCCGGGTCACGCGGACTACATCAAGAACATGATCACCGGTGCTGCCCAGATGGACGGCGCCATCCTCGTGGTCGCCGCCACCGACGGCCCGATGCCGCAGACCAAGGAGCACGTGCTCCTGGCCCGCCAGGTCGGCGTGCCGTACATCGTGGTCGCCCTGAACAAGGCCGACATGGTGGACGACGAGGAGATCCTGGAGCTCGTCGAACTCGAGGTGCGTGAGCTCCTCTCCGAGTACGAGTTCCCCGGCGACGAGGTTCCGGTCGTCAAGGTCTCGGCGCTGAAGGCGCTCGAGGGCGACCCGAAGTGGGCCGAGTCCGTCATGGAGCTCATGAACGCTGTCGACACCTCGATCCCGGAGCCGGAGCGCGACGTCGACAAGCCGTTCCTGATGCCGATCGAGGACGTCTTCACCATCACCGGTCGCGGTACGGTCGTCACCGGCCGTATCGAGCGTGGTGTCCTCAAGGTCAACGAGGAAGTCGAGATCATCGGCATCAAGCCGGAGAAGACCAAGACCACGGTCACCGGCATCGAGATGTTCCGCAAGCTGCTCGACGAGGGCCAGGCCGGTGAGAACGTCGGTCTGCTGCTCCGCGGCATCAAGCGCGAGGACGTCGAGCGCGGCCAGGTCATCATCAAGCCGGGCTCGGTCACCCCGCACACCGAGTTCGAGGCCCAGGCCTACATCCTGTCGAAGGACGAGGGTGGCCGCCACACCCCGTTCTTCAACAACTACCGCCCGCAGTTCTACTTCCGTACCACGGACGTGACCGGTGTGGTGCACCTCCCCGAGGGCACCGAGATGGTCATGCCGGGCGACAACACCGAGATGCGCGTCGAGCTGATCCAGCCCGTCGCCATGGAGGAGGGCCTGAAGTTCGCCATCCGCGAGGGTGGCCGGACCGTCGGCGCCGGCCAGGTCACCAAGATCATCAAGTAAGACTTGCTGGTCTGACCTGGTAGCTCCACTGCGAGCAACCGCGGGGGCCCGCACGACTTCGGTCGTGCGGGCCCTTTCGCATGTGCGTCCGACCGTCGCGTCAACCCTCCTTCCCGCGGTTCATTCGGTCGCGTGAAGGACGGGCATGTGCCCCCGGCGTATGCCGATCCGTCCGTAGCTTGGCCCCGTGGTCAGTTCATCCCATGAGGCCCTGCACCGGATCTTCCAGGAGGACCCGGGCCTCTTCGCCCGCGTCGCCAGAAACCTCGGCGCCGCCTTTCCCCCGCCCATCGCCACGGTCGAGCTCTCCACCGACCTGACGGAGACCCGGCCGCTGGAACGCCGGGTGGACACCCTGCTGCAGATGGACACCGAGGACGGCAGTTTTCTCCTCGCGGTCGAGTCACAGGGCGAGCCGGACCCGCGCAAGCCCGCGAGCTGGGCGTACTACCTCTCGTACGCGTACGCCAAGTACCGCATTCCTCCAGTTCTCCTGGTCGTCTGCGCAGACCGGGGGACGGCCGCGTGGGCTGCCCGGCAGATCGACATCGGTCCCCGGCAGTGGCCCTCGCTCACCTTGCGCCCCCTCGTTCTGGGTCCGGACGACGTCCCGGTGATCGACAGTCCCGACGAAGCCGCCCGTGACATTCCGCTCACGGTTCTGTCAGCCGCGCTGCACAGCCGTGACCAGGGGGCCGATGCCATACTGAATGCGCTGGCAAAGGCACTCAAAGGCTTATCGGCCGAGGACGAGAACAGCGCAGTCTTCTTCATCGAGCTCACTGAACAAGGCCTCGGCAGGACGCCGGCCGCTGATCTCTGGAGGCATCTCATGGCCGTGGACCTCTCGTTCTTCCAGTCGCAGACCGCTCAGCAGCTCAGGGCCGAAGGCCGGGCCGAGGGCCGGGCGAAGGACATCCTGGTGCTGCTGGCCCATCGGGGTGTCGAGGTGCCGGAGGAGTCACGGGAGCGGATCCTCGGGTGTTCGGATCTCGACATGCTGAGTGTCTGGTTCACGCGGGCGATCACGGCGGCGTCGGTGGCGGAGGTCTTCGAGGGCGCCGCTGATTGAGCCGCAGCCGGACCTTGCCGAAGGTGTCGGCCGCTATGTCTATGTCACTGCGCCCCGTGGATCGCCGCGGGGCGCAGTGACATGCGTGGCTCACATGATCGCCGCGAGGCGTCGAGCGTCGAAGAGAATGAGTCCGTTGAGCCGGCCCCCGCCACCCCCTTTGGCCTCAGGATCTGTGCAAGTGCAAAAATGAGAGTTGGTCGCTTCTGCGGAGACCTTCCGGAGGCGGCCGTGTGTCTGCGCGCGGCAACGAAGCCGAGCGTCCACCGGTGCGCATGCGTATCTCAGGGCATGCCTCACCGGGAACAGCCGTGCCAGAAGGGAATCTGCAGTGACACGAACCGCCTCACACAGCGTTTCCACCTCGCTCGACCGGCTGCGCGCCGAGATCGAGCGCCGCAACCCGGCGGAGCCCGAGTTCCACCAGGCCGCACGCGAGGTGCTGCAGACGCTCGCCCCCGTGCTCGAGGCCCGGCCCGAGTACGCGGAGCCCGGGCTGGTGGAGCGGCTCGTCGAGCCCGAGCGGCAGATCATCTTCCGGGTGCCCTGGCAGGACGACAAGGGCAGGGTCCACGTCAACCGGGGCTTCCGGGTCGAGTTCAACAGCGCCCTCGGCCCGTACAAGGGCGGACTGCGCTTCCACCGCTCGGTGAACCTCGGGATCATCAAGTTCCTCGGCTTCGAGCAGATCTTCAAGAACGCGCTCACCGGGCTCGGCATCGGTGGCGGCAAGGGCGGCAGCGACTTCGACCCGCAGGGGCGCAGCGACGCCGAGGTGATGCGGTTCTGCCAGTCCTTCATGACGGAGCTGTACCGGCACATCGGCGAGTACACCGACATCCCGGCCGGTGACATCGGCGTCGGCGCCCGCGAGATCGGCTACCTCTTCGGCCAGTACCGGCGGATCACCAACCGCTGGGAGGGCGGCGTGCTCACCGGCAAGGCCGCCGGCTGGGGCGGCTCGCTGATCCGGCCCGAGGCCACCGGGTACGGCAATGTGTTGTTCGCCGAGGCCATGCTGCGGGCCCGCGGGGAGGACCTGGAGGGGCAGACCGCGGTGGTCTCCGGCTCCGGCAATGTCGCGATCCACACCATCGAGAAGCTGGCCGCGCTCGGTGCCAATCCCGTCACCTGCTCCGACTCCAGTGGCTATGTCGTCGACGAGAAGGGCATAGACGTCCAGCTGCTGCGGCAGGTCAAGGAGGTGGAGCGCGGGCGGGTGAGCGCCTACGCCGAGCGCCGGGGCGGCTCGGCGCGGTTCGTGCCGGGCGGGCGTGTCTGGGAGGTGCCGGCGGACGTGGCGCTTCCCTCGGCCACGCAGAACGAGCTGAACGCGGCCGATGCCACTGCGCTGATCCGCAACGGGGTGAAGGCGGTTTCCGAGGGGGCCAACATGCCGGCCACGCCCGAGGCGGTCGATCTGTTCCGGGAGGCCGGTGTCGCGTTCGGGCCCGGCAAGGCGGCGAACGCGGGTGGGGTCGCGGTGAGTGCGCTGGAGATGACGCAGAACGCGTCGCGGACGTCGTGGAAGGCGGAGCGGGTCGAGGCGGAGCTGGCGCGCATCATGACGGACATCTACACGACCTGCGCGGAGACCGCGGATCGCTATGGCGCGCCCGGCGATTACGTCACCGGGGCCAACATCGCCGGGTTCGAGCGGGTCGCGGACGCGATGCTCGCGCAGGGTGTCATTTGAGGGCTGCGTGCACCCGGCTCGGGTGCTGGGCGGGGGCGGGTTTGCGCTAGCCCCGCTGCAGGGGTGCCGCTGCGCCCACCCTCCCCCACTCTCGACTGCGCTCGAGCGAGGGGCGGGGGCCGGGCACCGTCCGTCGGAGTGAATCGTGGCGGAGGACACGATGTGCCCCGGATGGCCCTGGTGGGCGCCCCGTGCGCGGCGGAGGCTTGAGGCATGCGGAAGTTCTCACTCGACGCCCTGGCCCGTGAACATCTGGAGCGCGCCGCCGCGGCGGACACCGGCCGCAGCGCCACCACCGTCTACGGCGGCCATGAGCACGCCCTGCGCCAGACCCTGCTCGCGCTGACCGCCGGCACCGGGCTCTCCGAGCACGACAGCCCCGGCGAGGCCACCCTGCTGGTGCTGCGCGGCCGGGTCCGTCTGACCAGCGGCGACACCGCCTGGGAGGGCCGCACCGGCGATCTCATCGCGATCCCCCCGGCCCGCCACGCGCTGGAGGCACTGGAGGACGCGGTGGTCGTCCTCACGGTCGTGAAAAAGTGATCCGGGGTGCCGCGGCGGTTGCGAAACGGCGCTGACCGACGCCACCCTGTTTGATCCGAGGCCCCCGCGGGGTACTCTCTTCCGCTCGATTGGCCAGGCCCCTGCCCCGTATGGCAGACTGTCCGAGTTGCTCGGTCGAGTGTTGATGCTGCGCGCCTCCCGCCGGGAGGACCGGAAGCGAGTCCCACAGTACTCGTCGTCCCTGATCAGGGGCGGACGTACGGGAATCTTCCGGGAAGCGTGTGCGCGGCGCCGGCCAGGCACCCGGCGGGTCCGCGTCAGCACATGACGCTGTCGCCCCCGGTCCGCGGTTCCGGTAGGGCCGTGTGCATTCCCGCAGGAATGTTCGATCAAGGGACATCCATGTCAGCGGGAGCGCGACACGCCCGACCGCGTGGGTCGGAGGAGAAGGGCTGGAACGCCGGGTTCCAGAGCGTGAAGAGAGACAGGACTACGAAGTAGCCATGGCGGGACAGAAGATCCGCATCCGGCTCAAGGCCTACGACCACGAGGTCATCGACTCCTCGGCGAAGAAGATCGTCGAGACGGTGACCCGCACTGGTGCGTCGGTCGCGGGCCCGGTGCCGCTGCCCACTGAGAAGAACGTGTACTGCGTCATCAAGTCGCCGCACAAGTACAAGGACTCGCGCGAGCACTTCGAGATGCGCACGCACAAGCGCCTGATCGACATCCTCGACCCGACCCCCAAGACCGTTGACTCTCTGATGCGACTCGACCTCCCGGCCGGTGTCGACATCGAGATCAAGCTCTGAGGCCTGGTGATCTGAGAGATGGCTAAGCAGATCAAGGGCATCCTGGGCGAGAAGCTCGGCATGACGCAGGTGTGGGACGAGAACAACCGCGTTGTTCCCGTCACCGTCGTCAAGGCCGGGCCCAACGTCGTCACCCAGATCCGTACGAACGACACCGACGGCTACGAGTCCGTCCAGATCGCCTTCGGCGAGATCGACCCGCGCAAGGTGAACAAGCCCCTCAAGGGCCACTTCGCCAAGGCCGACGTCACCCCCCGTCGTCACCTCGTCGAGATCCGCACGTCGGACGCCTCCGAGTACACGCTGGGCCAGGAGATCACCGCCGAGGTGTTCGAGGCCGGCACCAAGGTCGACGTGACCGGCAAGAGCAAGGGCAAGGGCTTCGCCGGTGTCATGAAGCGTCACAACTTCGGTGGCCTCGGTGCCGGGCACGGCACCCAGCGCAAGCACCGCTCGCCCGGTTCCATCGGTGGCTGCGCCACCCCGGGCCGTGTGTTCAAGGGCCTCCGCATGGCGGGTCGCATGGGCAACGAGCGGGTCACCACCCAGAACCTGACCGTCCACGCCGTTGACGCGGAGAAGGGTCTGCTGCTCATCAAGGGCGCGGTTCCCGGTCCGAACGGCGGCCTCGTCCTGGTCCGCACCGCGGCCAAGGGGGCCTGAGGTAACCGATGAGCACTGTTGACATCCTTTCGCCGGCGGGCGACAAGGCCGGTACCGTCGAGCTCCCCGCGGAGATCTTCGGCGTTGAGAAGGTCAGCGTTCCGCTGATCCACCAGGTCGTCGTCGCGCAGCTGGCCGCTGCCCGCCAGGGCACCCACAAGACGAAGACGCGCGGCGAGGTCCGCGGCGGTGGCAAGAAGCCGTACCGCCAGAAGGGCACCGGCCGCGCCCGCCAGGGTTCGACGCGTGCGCCGCAGTTCGCCGGCGGTGGCGTGGTCCACGGCCCCGTGCCGCGCGACTACTCGCAGCGCACCCCGAAGAAGATGAAGGCTGCCGCTCTGCGTCACGCCCTCACCGACCGGGCGCGTCACAACCGCATCCACGTCGTCACCGGCGTGATCGAGGGCGACAAGCCGTCCACGAAGGCCGCGAAGAGCCTGTTCGGCAAGATCAGCGAGCGCAAGAACCTGCTCCTGGTCGCCGACCGCTCCGACGAGCTCGCGTGGCTGTCCGCCCGCAACCTGCCCCAGGTGCACATCCTGGAGCCGGGCCAGCTGAACACGTACGACGTTCTCGTCTCGGACGACGTGGTCTTCACCAAGGCCGCTTTCGAGTCCTTCGTCGCCGGCCCGAACAAGGCCAACGACAACGAAGGGAGCGAGGTCTGATGGCTGCCCGTCACCCCTCGATCGCCTCGAAGGCCGCCAAGGCGGCCAAGGCTGCGCGCGTCGCCAAGGCCCGCCGTCACGCCACCGAGGGCAAGAACACCGTCGTCACCCCGGCCAGCAAGGCGTACACGGACCCCCGTGACGTGCTGCTGAAGCCGGTGGTGTCCGAGAAGAGCTACGCGCTCATCGACGAGAACAAGTACACGTTCCTCGTCGACCCGCGTGCCAACAAGACCCAGATCAAGGAGGCCGTGCAGTCGGTCTTCTCGGTCAAGGTCACCGGGGTCAACACGATCAACCGCGTCGGCAAGCGCAAGCGGACCCGCGCGGGCTTCGGCCAGCGTGCCGCCACCAAGCGCGCGATCGTGACCCTCGCCGAGGGCGACCGTATCGACATCTTCGGCGGTCCGACCGCGTAAGCGGGCGGGATCGTCCAGATTTCGGAATTCTTCCGAGGACTGAGAGACAATGGGTATCCGCAAGTACAAGCCGACGACTCCGGGCCGTCGTGGCTCCAGCGTCGCCGACTTCGTCGAGGTCACGCGGTCCACGCCGGAGAAGTCGCTGGTCCGTCCCCTGCACAGCAAGGGCGGCCGTAACAATTCCGGTCGTGTGACCGTCCGCCACCAGGGCGGTGGCCACAAGCGCGCCTACCGCGTGATCGACTTCCGTCGTCACGACAAGGACGGCGTGCCGGCGAAGGTCGCGCACATCGAGTACGACCCCAACCGCACCGCGCGCATCGCGCTCCTGCACTACGCGGACGGCGAGAAGCGCTACATCCTCGCGCCGCGTGGCCTGAACCAGGGCGACCGCGTGGAGAACGGCCCCGGGGCCGACATCAAGCCGGGCAACAACCTC
The DNA here is from genome assembly GCF_039524635.1 of Streptomyces thermocarboxydovorans. Taxonomy (NCBI): domain Bacteria; kingdom Bacillati; phylum Actinomycetota; class Actinomycetes; order Kitasatosporales; family Streptomycetaceae; genus Streptomyces; species Streptomyces thermocarboxydovorans. Next base: position 44,409 of record NZ_BAAAGU010000003.1, read on the forward strand.
GCCCTGCGCAACATCCCGGTCGGTACGACGCTGCACGCCATCGAGCTGCGTCCCGGCGGCGGCGCCAAGTTCGCCCGCTCCGCCGGCGCCTCGGTGCAGCTGCTCGCGAAGGAGGGCTCCATGGCCCACCTGCGCATGCCGTCCGGCGAGATCCGCCTGGTCGACGTCCGCTGCCGCGCCACTGTCGGCGAGGTCGGCAACGCCGAGCAGAGCAACATCAACTGGGGCAAGGCCGGCCGCAAGCGGTGGCTGGGCGTCCGCCCGACCGTCCGCGGTGTCGTCATGAACCCGGTCGACCACCCGCACGGTGGTGGTGAGGGCCGCACCTCCGGTGGCCGCCACCCCGTGTCCCCGTGGGGCAAGAAGGAAGGCCGTACTCGTTCGCCCAAGAAGGCGTCGAACAAGTACATCGTCCGCCGCCGCAAGACGAACAAGAAGCGCTAAGGACGGGTTGAGATGCCTCGTAGCTTGAAGAAGGGACCCTTCGTCGACGACCACCTGATGAAGAAGGTGGACGCCCAGAACGAAGCCGGTACCAAGAACGTCATCAAGACCTGGTCCCGCCGCTCCATGATCGTCCCGGCGATGCTCGGCCACACGATCGCGGTGCACAACGGCAAGACCCACATCCCGGTGTTCATCACCGAGTCGATGGTCGGCCACAAGCTCGGCGAGTTCTCGCCGACCCGCACCTTCCGGGGCCACGTCAAGGAAGACCGGAAGTCGAAGCGCCGCTAGGCGCGGATCGCAACAGACACGTAAGTAACTGGAAGGACAACCATGGAAGCCAGGGCCCAGGCGCGGTACATCCGCGTCACGCCCATGAAGGCCCGCCGTGTGGTGGACCTCATCCGTGGCATGGACGCCACGGAGGCCCAGGCCGTCCTGCGATTCGCTCCGCAGGCAGCCTCGGTTCCGGTGGGCAAGGTGCTCGACAGCGCCATTGCCAACGCCGCGCACAACTACGACCACACGGACATCGACAGCCTCTACGTCTCCGAGGCCTACGTCGACGAGGGCCCGACCCTGAAGCGGTTCCGTCCGCGCGCCCAGGGCCGCGCCTACCGGATCCGCAAGCGGACCAGCCACATCACCGTGGTCGTCAGCAGCAAGGAAGGAACCCGGTAATGGGCCAGAAGGTAAACCCGCACGGGTTCCGGCTCGGTGTCACGACCGACTTCAAGTCGCGTTGGTACGCCGACAAGCTGTACAAGGACTACGTCAAGGAAGACGTCGCCATCCGCCGGATGATGACGTCCGGCATGGAGCGCGCCGGCATCTCCAAGGTCGAGATCGAGCGCACCCGTGACCGTGTGCGTGTGGACATCCACACCGCTCGTCCGGGCATCGTCATCGGCCGCCGTGGTGCCGAGGCCGACCGCATCCGCGGCGACCTCGAGAAGCTCACCGGCAAGCAGGTCCAGCTGAACATCCTCGAGGTCAAGAACCCCGAGACCGACGCTCAGCTCGTGGCCCAGGCCGTCGCCGAGCAGCTCTCCTCCCGCGTCTCCTTCCGCCGGGCCATGCGCAAGAGCATGCAGTCCGCGATGAAGGCCGGCGCCAAGGGCATCAAGATCCAGTGCGGTGGCCGCCTCGGCGGCGCCGAGATGTCCCGCTCGGAGTTCTACCGCGAGGGCCGCGTGCCCCTGCACACGCTCCGCGCGAACGTGGACTACGGCTTCTTCGAGGCCAAGACGACCTTCGGCCGCATCGGTGTGAAGGTCTGGATCTACAAGGGCGACGTCAAGAACATCGCCGAGGTCCGCGCCGAGAACGCTGCCGCCCGTGCGGGCAACCGCCCGGCCCGCGGCGGCTCCGACCGCCCGGCCCGTGGCCGCGGTGGCGAGCGGCGCGGTCGCAAGCCGCAGCAGCAGGCTCCGGCCGCCGAGGCTCCCAAGGCCGAGGCGCCCGCCGCCGCTCCGGCTGAGAGCACCGGAACGGAGGCCTGACCGACATGCTGATCCCCCGTAGGGTCAAGCACCGCAAGCAGCACCACCCCAAGCGCACCGGCCTGTCCAAGGGTGGCACGCAGGTTGCGTTCGGCGAGTACGGCATCCAGGCGCTGACCCCGGCCTATGTCACGAACCGCCAGATCGAGGCGGCTCGTATCGCCATGACCCGTCACATCAAGCGTGGCGGCAAGGTCTGGATCAACATCTACCCGGACCGCCCGCTCACCAAGAAGCCGGCCGAGACCCGCATGGGTTCCGGTAAGGGTTCTCCGGAGTGGTGGGTGGCCAACGTCAAGCCCGGACGCGTCATGTTCGAGCTGTCGTACCCCAACGAGAAGATCGCCCGTGAGGCGCTGACTCGTGCGGCCCACAAGCTGCCGATGAAGTGCCGGATCGTCAAGCGCGAGGCAGGTGAAGCGTGATGTCGGCCGGTACCAAGGCGTCCGAGCTGCGCGAGCTGGGCAACGAGGAGCTTCTCGCGAAGCTCCGCGAGGCCAAGGAAGAGCTGTTCAACCTCCGCTTCCAGGCGGCCACGGGTCAGCTCGAGAACCACGGCCGTCTCAAGGCGGTCCGCAAGGACATCGCCCGGATCTACACCCTCATGCGTGAGCGTGAGCTCGGCATCGAGACGGTGGAGAACGCCTGATGAGCGAGAGCAACGTGACTGAGAACAAGGAAGCACGCGGATTCCGCAAGACCCGTGAGGGTCTGGTCGTCAGCGACAAGATGGACAAGACCGTCGTCGTCGCCGTCGAGGACCGCGTGAAGCACGCGCTGTACGGCAAGGTCATCCGCCGTACCAACAAGCTCAAGGCGCACGACGAGCAGAACGCCGCGGGTGTCGGCGACCGCGTCCTCCTGATGGAGACCCGGCCGCTGTCCGCGACCAAGCGCTGGCGCGTCGTCGAGATCCTCGAGAAGGCCAAGTAGGTATTTCGCGCAAGCGAAATCCAGCAAATACGCCTGCGGGGCAAACCCCGCAGGACAGTTCCGCCAGGCTCCGGGAGCCGCTCGCGTGAGCGGCTCCCGGGGAACCGGCAGACATTCAGGAGATAGACGTGATCCAGCAGGAGTCGCGACTGCGTGTCGCCGACAACACGGGTGCGAAGGAGATCCTCTGCATCCGTGTGCTCGGTGGCTCCGGTCGCCGCTACGCGGGTATCGGTGACGTCATCGTCGCCACCGTCAAGGACGCGATCCCCGGTGGCAACGTGAAGAAGGGTGACGTCGTCAAGGCGGTCATCGTTCGCACCGTCAAGGAGCGCCGCCGTCCGGACGGCTCGTACATCCGCTTCGACGAGAACGCCGCCGTCATCCTCAAGAACGACGGCGACCCTCGTGGCACCCGTATCTTCGGCCCCGTCGGCCGTGAGCTGCGCGAGAAGAAGTTCATGAAGATCATCTCCCTCGCGCCGGAGGTGCTGTGAGCATGAAGATCAAGAAGGGCGACCTGGTCCAGGTCATCACCGGCAAGGACAAGGGCAAGCAGGGCAAGGTCATTGCCGCTTACCCGCGCGAGCAGCGTGTCCTGGTCGAGGGTGTCAACCGGGTCAAGAAGCACACCAAGGCCGGTCCGACGGCTCGCGGTTCGCAGGCCGGTGGCATCGTGACCACCGAGGCGCCGATCCACGTGTCCAACGTCCAGCTTGTCGTCGAGAAGGACGGCAAGAAGGTCGTGACCCGCGTCGGCTACCGCTTCGACGAAGAGGGCAACAAGATCCGCGTTGCCAAGCGGACGGGTGAGGACATCTGATGACGACCACCACCACTCCGCGCCTGAAGACGAAGTACCGCGAGGAGATCGTCGGCAAGCTGCGTGACGAGTTCAAGTACGAGAACGTCATGCAGGTGCCGAACCTCGTCAAGATCGTGGTCAACATGGGTGTGGGCGACGCCGCCCGCGACTCCAAGCTGATCGAGGGCGCCATCCGCGACCTCGCCACGATCACCGGTCAGAAGCCGGCCGTCACCAAGGCCCGCAAGTCCATCGCGCAGTTCAAGCTGCGTGAGGGGCAGCCGATCGGTGCCCATGTCACGCTCCGTGGCGACCGCATGTGGGAGTTCCTGGACCGCACCCTGTCGCTCGCGCTGCCGCGCATCCGCGACTTCCGCGGCCTGTCCCCCAAGCAGTTCGACGGCCGTGGCAACTACACCTTCGGTCTCACGGAGCAGGTCATGTTCCACGAGATCGACCAGGACAAGATCGACCGCGTCCGGGGTATGGACATCACCGTGGTGACCACGGCGACCAACGACGAAGAGGGCCGTGCCCTTCTCCGTCACCTCGGCTTCCCGTTCAAGGAGGCGTGAGCGAGATGGCGAAGAAGGCTCTGATCGCAAAGGCTGCTCGCAAGCCCAAGTTCGGTGTGCGTGCGTACACCCGCTGCCAGCGCTGCGGCCGCCCGCACTCCGTGTACCGCAAGTTCGGCCTCTGCCGCGTGTGCCTTCGTGAGATGGCTCACCGCGGCGAGCTGCCGGGCGTGACCAAGAGCTCCTGGTAATCCCGGTAATCAGGGATTTCAGGGCTCTCGGTAAGCAGAGGGTTCGGTCAGGGGCCCACCCCTCCATGGCTTAGGCTAGGAGGGTTGGGTGCCCTGACGCCCGTACGACTTACTACGCCGTAGGTCCACCGCGCCGCACCCGTCCCGTCTCGGATCGGGGAGAGGGATGGCGCACCAGGAAACCCCGGCGAGAGAGGCCGAAGGCCAATTCATGACCATGACTGATCCGATCGCAGACATGCTGACGCGTCTGCGGAACGCGAACGCGGCGTACCACGACTCGGTGTCGATGCCGCACTCCAAGATCAAGTCGCACATCGCGGAGATCCTCCAGCAGGAGGGCTTCATCACGGGCTGGCGCGTCGAGGACGCCGAGGTCGGCAAGAACCTCGTCATCGACCTGAAGTTCGGCCCGAACCGTGAGCGCTCCATCGCGGGCATCAAGCGGATCTCCAAGCCCGGTCTCCGGGTGTACGCGAAGTCCACCAACCTGCCGAAGGTGCTGGGTGGCCTCGGCGTGGCGATCATCTCCACGTCGCACGGGCTCCTCACCGACAAGCAGGCCGGCAAGAAGGGCGTGGGTGGGGAAGTCCTCGCCTACGTCTGGTAGCAGAAGGGAACGGAGGAAACAGCTGTGTCGCGTATCGGCAAGCTCCCCATCGCGGTTCCCGCCGGCGTGGACGTCACCATCGACGGCCAGACGGTCACGGTCAAGGGCCCCAAGGGCACGCTGACCCACACCGTCGCGGCGCCGATCGAGATCGCCAAGGGCGAGGACGGCGTGATCAACGTCACCCGCCCCAACGACGAGCGTCAGAGCAAGGCCCTTCACGGCCTGTCCCGCACGCTGGTGGCGAACATGATCACCGGCGTGACCCAGGGTTACGTGAAGAAGCTCGAGATCAGCGGTGTCGGTTACCGCGTTGTCGCCAAGGGTTCGAACCTGGAGTTCTCCCTCGGCTACAGCCACCCGATCACGGTCGAGGCCCCCGAGGGCATCACCTTCAAGGTGGAGTCCCCGACCCGGTTCTCGGTCGAGGGCATCGACAAGCAGAAGGTCGGCGAGGTTGCGGCCAACATCCGCAAGCTGCGCAAGCCCGACCCGTACAAGGCCAAGGGCGTCAAGTACGAGGGCGAAGTCATCCGCCGCAAGGTCGGAAAGGCGGGTAAGTAAGCCATGGCATACGGGCAGAAGATCCTCAAGGGCGACGCCTACAAGCGTGCTGCTGTCAAGCGTCGTCACATCCGGATCCGCAAGAAGGTCGCCGGCACCCCCGAGCGTCCTCGCCTGGTCGTGACTCGTTCCAACCGCCACATCGTGGCGCAGGTGATCGACGACCTGAAGGGGCACACCCTGGCGTCGGCGTCCTCCCTGGACGCGTCGATCCGCGGTGGCGAGGGCGACAAGTCCGCGCAGGCCAAGCAGGTCGGCGCCCTGGTCGCCGAGCGTGCCAAGGCCGCCGGTGTCGAGGCCGTCGTGTTCGACCGTGGTGGCAACCAGTACGCCGGGCGCATCGCCGCCCTGGCCGACGCCGCCCGCGAAGCCGGGCTCAAGTTCTGAGCCGCTTGTAGCTAGCGGAAAGAGAGAGGTAATCCAATGGCTGGACCCCAGCGCCGCGGAAGCGGTGCCGGTGGCGGCGAGCGGCGGGACCGGAAGGGCCGTGACGGCGGCGCTGCTGCCGCCGAGAAGACCGCGTACGTCGAGCGCGTCGTCGCGATCAACCGCGTCGCCAAGGTTGTGAAGGGTGGTCGTCGCTTCAGCTTCACCGCGCTGGTCGTGGTGGGCGACGGTGACGGCACCGTGGGTGTCGGATACGGCAAGGCCAAGGAGGTGCCGGCCGCCATCGCCAAGGGCGTTGAGGAGGCCAAGAAGCACTTCTTCAAGGTCCCCCGGATCCAGGGCACCATTCCGCACCCGATCCAGGGTGAGAAGGCTGCCGGCGTCGTGCTGCTCAAGCCCGCCTCGCCCGGTACCGGTGTGATCGCCGGTGGCCCGGTGCGTGCCGTGCTCGAGTGCGCCGGTATCCACGACGTGCTGTCGAAGTCGCTCGGCTCCGACAACGCCATCAACATCGTGCACGCGACCGTGGAGGCCCTGAAGGGCCTGCAGCGTCCCGAGGAGATCGCGGCCCGCCGCGGTCTGCCGCTCGAGGACGTCGCCCCCGCGGCTCTGCTGCGTGCGCGTGCCGGGGTGGGTGCGTAATCATGGCGCAGCTGAAGATCACGCAGGTCAAGTCCTACATCGGCAGCAAGCAGAACCACCGTGACACCCTGCGTTCGCTTGGCCTGAAGAAGGTCAACGACGTGGTCGTCAAGGAGGACCGCCCCGAGTTCCGCGGCATGGTGCACACCGTCCGCCACCTCGTGACGGTCGAGGAGGTCGACTGATCATGGCGGAGCAGAACCCGCTGAAGATCCACAACCTCCGTCCCGCCCCGGGCGCCAAGACCGCCAAGACCCGTGTCGGTCGTGGTGAGGCGTCGAAGGGTAAGACGGCCGGTCGTGGTACGAAGGGTACGAAGGCCCGCTACCAGGTTCCGGAGCGCTTCGAGGGCGGCCAGATGCCGCTGCACATGCGCCTCCCGAAGCTGAAGGGCTTCAAGAACCCGTTCAAGACCGAGTACCAGGTCGTGAACCTCGACAAGCTGGCCGCCCTCTACCCCGAGGGTGGCGAGGTCACCGTCGAGGACCTGGTGGCCAAGGGTGCCGTTCGCAAGAACGCGCTCGTCAAGGTGCTCGGCCAGGGCGAGATCTCTGTGGCGCTGCAGGTGACGGTCGACGCCGTCTCCGGCTCCGCCAAGGAGAAGATCACCGCCGCCGGCGGTACCGTCACCGAGCTCGTCTGAACCCATCAGGCGTCTTGATGACCTGAGCGATCCCGACCGGGGATGCCCCACAAATGGGGCATCCCCGGTCGGTCGTTCCTAGGGCGGCAGTCTCGCCGGTAAGGTGACCTGCACTGCCCTCTTTTCCCGGGCGCCTCTTGCGGGGCACTCGGGGCGGCAGTTGACCGTTACGTATTCGTCCTTAGTCGGAATCTCAAGACCGTCACCCTTGACGCAGTTGCGCGGGGGGTCGCAGGAGGCACCGTGCTCACCGCGTTCGCCCGGGCGTTCAAGACGCCCGACCTGCGCAAGAAGCTGCTCTTCACGCTCGGCATCATCGTGGTGTACCGGGTCGGTACGCACATCCCGATCCCAGGTGTCGACTACCGCAACGTCCAGACCTGTATCGACGCGGCCGAGGCCAACCAGGGCCTGTTCGGTCTGGTCAACATGTTCAGCGGTGGCGCGCTGCTCCAGATCACGATCTTCGCGCTGGGCATCATGCCGTACATCACGGCGAGCATCATCCTGCAGCTGCTGACCGTGGTGATCCCGCGCCTGGAAGCCCTGAAGAAGGAGGGCCAGGCCGGTACGGCGAAGATCACGCAGTACACGCGCTACCTGACGGTGGCGCTCGCGATTCTCCAGGGAACGGGTCTGGTGGCCACCGCCCGCAGCGGCGCGCTCTTCTCGGGCTGCCCGGTCGCGAGCCAGATCGTCCCGGACCAGTCGATCTTCGTCACCATCACCATGGTTATCACCATGACCGCCGGTACCGCCCTGGTGATGTGGCTCGGTGAGCTCATCACCGACCGCGGCATCGGCAACGGCATGTCGATCCTGATGTTCATCTCGATCGCCGCGACCTTCCCCTCCTCCCTGTGGGCCATCAAGGAGCAGGGCAGCCTGGCCGACGGCTGGATCGAGTTCGGCACGGTCATGCTGGTGGGCTTCGTCATGGTCGGCCTGGTGGTCTTCGTGGAGCAGGCCCAGCGCCGCATCCCGGTCCAGTACGCCAAGCGCATGATCGGCCGCCGTTCCTACGGTGGTACGTCCACCTACATCCCGCTGAAGGTGAACCAGGCCGGTGTGATTCCGGTCATCTTCGCGTCGTCCCTGCTCTACATCCCGGCGCTGATCGCCCAGTTCTCCAGCGGGAACGCGGGCTGGAAGACCTGGATCGAGAAGAACCTGGTCGCGACGGATGCGCCCATCCACGTGACGCTGTACTTCCTCCTGATCGTCTTCTTCGCCTTCTTCTACGTGGCCATCTCCTTCAACCCCGAAGAAGTCGCCGACAACATGAAGAAGTATGGTGGCTTCATCCCGGGCATCCGGGCTGGCCGACCGACCGCTGAGTACCTCAGCTATGTACTCAACCGGATCACCTGGCCGGGTTCGCTGTACCTGGGCCTGATCGCTCTCGTGCCGACAATGGCGTTGGCTGGTTTTGGGGCAAACCAGAACTTCGTGTTCGGAGGGACCAGCATCCTGATCATCGTGGGTGTGGGTCTCGAGACCGTGAAGCAGATCGAGAGCCAGCTCCAGCAGCGCAATTACGAAGGGTTCCTCCGCTGATGCGAATCGTCCTCGTCGGGCCGCCGGGTGCTGGAAAGGGTACGCAGGCCACCCGCCTTGCCGAGAAGCTGCGCATCCCGCACATTTCCACCGGTGACCTGTTCCGGGCCAACATCAGCCGGCAGACCGAGCTGGGCAAGCTCGCGAAGTCCTATATGGACGCCGGCAACCTCGTTCCGGACGAGGTCACCATCGCCATGGCCAAGGACCGCATGGAACAGCCCGACGCAGAGTGCGGCTTCCTGCTGGACGGCTTCCCCCGCAATGTGTCGCAGGCCGAAGCACTGGACGAACTGCTGAAGACCGAGAGCATCCAGCTGGACGCGGTCCTCGACCTGGAAGCCCCCGAGGACGAGGTCGTCAAGCGGATCGCCGGACGGCGGATCTGCCGCAAGGACTCCAGCCATGTGTTCCACGTGTCGTACAGCCCGCCCAAGAAGGAGGGCGTGTGCGACGTCTGCGGCGGTGGGCTGTACCAGCGCGACGACGACACCGAGGAGACGGTGCGCACGCGCCTGGAGGTCTACCACACGCAGACCGAGCCGATCATCGACTACTACAAGGCACAGGGCCTCGTGGTGACGATCTCGGCGCTCGGCGCGGTGGACGAGGTCACCGAGCGCGCGCTGGAGGCGCTGGAGGCGCTCAAGCGCGACAAGTAGAAACGCTCCGCGCTCGTTGCAGCCGCGGTCCGCTCACGGCGGGCCGCGGCTGCGGCGTGGCGGGGGCAGGGGGCGCCGCGGGGCGCCCCAAGGGGCCGTGGACGCGGGCTTCGCCCGTGCGGGTGCCCGTATCGTTGGTGACGACAGACTCTCTTCCGGTCCAGAAAGGCCGTAGCCCCCATGGTGCAGATCAAGAGCCCTGAGCAGATCGCCAAGATGCGCGAGGCGGGGCTGGTCGTCGCTGCTATCCACGCGGCCACCCGGGAGGCGGCCGTCCCCGGGGCGACCACCAAGGATCTGGACCAGGTCGCCCGGAAGGTGCTCGCGGAGCACAACGCCAAGCCGAACTTCCTCGGCTACGGCGGTTTCCCGGCCACCATCTGCACCTCGGTGAACGAGGTCGTGGTGCACGGCATCCCCTCCGACGACGTCGTCCTCAAGGACGGGGACATCATCTCCATCGACTGCGGCGCGATCGTCGACGGCTGGCACGGCGACGCCGCGTACACGGCGTTCGTCGGCTCCGGTCACGCTCCGGAGCTGATCGAGCTGTCCCGCGTCACCGAGGAGTCGATGTGGGCCGGCATCGCGGCGATGAAGCAGGGCAACCGCCTGGTCGACATCTCCCGCGCCATCGAGACCTACATCCGCCGCCAGCCCAAGCCCGGCGGCGGCCGCTACGGGATCATCGAGGACTACGGCGGCCACGGCATCGGCACCGAGATGCACATGGACCCGCACCTGCTGAACTACGTCGACCGGCGCCGGGGCAAGGGCCCCAAACTGGTCCCCGGCTTCTGCCTGGCCATCGAGCCGATGGTGAGCCTGGGCACACCGAAGACGGTCGTCCTGGAGGACGAGTGGACCGTGGTGACCACGGACGGCACCTGGTCCTCGCACTGGGAGCACTCCGTCGCCCTCACCGAGCAGGGCCCGCTGGTCCTGACCGCGCCCGACGGCGGCAAGGCCAAGCTCGCCGAGTACGGCATCACGGCCGCCCCCGATCCGCTCGGTTAAGGATCAGCCGGGTGGGGCAGACTTCCCCGATTCGTCTTTCCGGGTGCGCTGACGTAGACTGACTCGTCGGCTCTGGTGCACCCGCATGTCCGCATGCACTCAAGCGGTGCTCGCAGGAGTCGATCAAGGTAGTCGATTCGAAGGGCGAAGCGTGGCCAAGAAGCAAGGTGCCATCGAGATCGAGGGCACTGTCGTCGAGTCTCTGCCGAACGCCATGTTCAAGGTCGAGCTCCAGAACGGCCACCAGGTCCTGGCACACATCAGCGGCAAGATGCGTATGCACTACATCCGCATCCTCCCTGACGACCGGGTCGTGGTGGAGCTGTCTCCGTACGACCTGACGCGTGGCCGGATCGTCTACCGCTACAAGTAGATCTTGCCCACGTCCCGCGTCAGCGGGGCCGCCGGCAACTGACCCGGAGAACCTCACATCCCATGAAGGTCAAGCCGAGCGTCAAGAAGATCTGCGACAAGTGCAGGGTGATCCGCCGTCACGGCCGGGTCATGGTCATCTGCGACAACCCGCGCCACAAGCAGCGCCAGGGCTGACGCACGACCTGCCCTCTGCCTTCCGCAGAGATTCGCGCGACGCGAGCTGAATATGTACATACGCAGGGCCCGAGCCGCACGCGGCTCGACACCCCCGGTTCGGAGGCCGGGGACCCAGTTCGTACCTGGTACGGCGGCTGGGAGCCGGTCCTGTGGAAGACCTCCGACAACCAACTGGAGCCATTGAATGGCACGCGTTTCCGGTGTTGACATCCCGCGCGACAAGCGCGTGGAGATCGCCCTCACCTACGTGTTCGGCATCGGCCGGACCCTTTCGAAGCAGACGCTGGCGGCGACCGGCGTCGACCCCAACACCCGCGTCCGCGACCTGACCGAAGAGCAGCTGGTCGCCATCCGCGAGTACGTCGACAACAACATCAAGACCGAGGGTGACCTCCGTCGCGAGATCCAGGCCGACATCCGCCGCAAGGTCGAGATCGGCACCTACCAGGGTCTGCGTCACCGTCGCGGTCTGCCCGTCCGCGGTCAGCGCACCAGCACCAACGCGCGTACCCGCAAGGGCCCGCGTCGCGCCATCGCCGGCAAGAAGAAGCCGGGCAAGAAGTAGTCCTCAGCGGACTTCGCCGTCCAGCGGTCTTCGCTGTAGGACCGACCACCTCCCGTAGGAGTACAGATGCCCCCCAAGGGACGTCAGGGCGCGACCAAGAAGGTGCGCCGCAAGGAAAAGAAGAACGTCGCTCACGGCCACGCCCACATCAAGAGCACGTTCAACAACACCATCGTTTCGATCACCGACCCGAGCGGCAACGTGATCTCCTGGGCCTCCGCCGGCCACGTCGGCTTCAAGGGCTCCAGGAAGTCCACGCCGTTCGCCGCGCAGATGGCCGCCGAGTCGGCCGCCCGCCGCGCCCAGGAGCACGGCATGCGCAAGGTCGACGTGTTCGTCAAGGGCCCGGGCTCCGGTCGTGAGACCGCCATCCGGTCCCTGCAGGCCACGGGCCTCGAGGTCGGCTCCATCCAGGACGTCACCCCGACCCCGCACAACGGCTGCCGGCCGCCGAAGCGCCGCCGCGTCTGACCCGACGCGAGGATCCTCCCCGCCGGTGCGGGGGTGATCGTCGCCGTCGCGCAGGACGTGCGCGTCGTCACGGTCCGTGGTTCCGGGCGGTACGGCCGAGTCATATCGGCCGTATCGCCCGTTACCCTTGCAGTACCCGCATCTGTCACCGGTGCGGTTTCCGTCGGGCGTCATATAGCGGTCGCCCACGAATGAAGGATCTGATCCACACATGCTGATCGCTCAGCGTCCCTCGTTGACCGAAGAGGTCGTCGACGAGTTCCGCTCCCGGTTCGTGATCGAGCCGCTGGAGCCGGGCTTCGGTTACACCCTCGGCAACTCCCTGCGCCGTACCCTCCTGTCGTCGATCCCCGGTGCGGCTGTCACCAGCATCCGGATCGACGGTGTCCTGCACGAGTTCACCACCGTGCCGGGCGTCAAGGAGGACGTCACCGACCTGATCCTCAACATCAAGCAGCTGGTCGTCTCCTCCGAGCACGACGAGCCCGTGGTGATGTACCTGCGCAAGCAGGGCCCGGGTCTGGTCACCGCCGCCGACATCGCGCCGCCCGCCGGTGTCGAGGTGCACAACCCCGACCTGGTTCTGGCGACCCTCAACGGCAAGGGCAAGCTGGAGATGGAGCTGACGGTCGAGCGTGGCCGCGGTTATGTCTCCGCCGTCCAGAACAAGCAGGTCGGCCAGGAGATCGGCCGGATCCCGGTCGACTCGATCTACTCGCCGGTGCTCAAGGTCACCTACAAGGTCGAGGCCACCCGAGTCGAGCAGCGCACGGACTTCGACAAGCTGATCGTCGACGTCGAGACCAAGCAGGCGATGCGTCCGCGCGACGCCATGGCCTCCGCCGGTAAGACGCTGGTCGAGCTGTTCGGCCTCGCCCGCGAGCTGAACATCGACGCCGAGGGCATCGACATGGGTCCGTCCCCGACGGACGCCGCCCTCGCCGCCGACCTGGCGCTGCCGATCGAGGAGCTCGAGCTCACCGTCCGGTCGTACAACTGCCTCAAGCGCGAGGGCATCCACTCCGTGGGCGAACTCGTCGCGCGCAGCGAGGCCGACCTCCTCGACATCCGCAACTTCGGTGCGAAGTCGATCGACGAGGTCAAGGCGAAGCTGGCCGGCATGGGCCTGGCCCTGAAGGACAGCCCGCCCGGATTCGACCCGACCGCCGCCGCGGACGCCTTCGGGACGGACGACGACGCGGACTCCGGGTTCGTGGAGACCGAGCAGTACTGAGAGCTCGGGACTTCCGGTCCGTACTCGGGTGCGGGTGCGCCGTGCTTGATCGCGCAGTTCCCCGCGCCCCTTCCGGGCACGGCCCCTTTCGGGGCCTGTGCCCGGATCTCCGACAGGCGACCGCCTGCTCGGATACTGACCCCGGTACCTGATACGGCCGGGGCAGACACCTAGGAGAAACACGATGCCGAAGCCCACCAAGGGTGCCCGTCTGGGCGGCAGTGCCGCGCACGAGAAGCTGATGCTCGCGAACCTCGCGAAGTCGCTGTTCGAGCACGGCCGCATCACCACCACCGAGGCGAAGGCCCGCCGTCTGCGGCCGTACGCCGAGCGCCTGATCACCAAGGCGAAGAAGGGCGACCTTCACAACCGCCGCCAGGTGCTCCAGGTCATCACGGACAAGAGCGTCGTGCACACGCTCTTCACCGAGATCGGCCCGCGGTACGAGAACCGTCCAGGTGGCTACACCCGCATCACCAAGATCGGTAACCGCCGTGGCGACAACGCGCCCATGGCCGTGATCGAGCTGGTCGAGGCGCTGACGGTGCAGCAGAAGGCGGTCGGCGAGGCCGAGGCCGCCACCAAGCGTGCGGTCAAGGAGGACGCCCTCAAGAAGGAGGAGGCCACCACCGAGGCCAAGTCCGACGAGGCGCCCGCCGCCGAGGAGTCGGCCGAGGAGTCGAAGGACGCGTAAGGGTTCTTCGATTCCAGTGGCGGGCCCGCTCCGGTTTCCGGAGCGGGCCCGCTTCGCTGCTCCTGAGAGAATTCGTACGTGAGTGATGAAGTAGCGCCTGGACACGTCCGTATTCGTCTCGACCTGTCCTACGACGGGACCGACTTCTCCGGCTGGGCCAAGCAGGCCGGGGGGCGGCGGACCGTGCAGGGGGAGATCGAGGACGCGCTGCGGACCGTCACCCGGTCCCGGGAGACCTACGAGCTGACCGTCGCCGGACGCACCGACGCCGGAGTGCACGCCCGGGGACAGGTGGCCCATGTCGACCTGCCCGAGAGCGTGTGGCGCGAGCACCACGAGAAGCTGCTCAAGCGCCTCGCCGGGCGGCTGCCCAGGGACGTGCGGGTGTGGGCCCTGCGCGAGGCCCCCAGCGGCTTCAACGCGCGGTTCTCGGCCATCTGGCGCCGCTACGCCTACCGGGTCACCGACAACCCCGGAGGCGTCGACCCGCTGCTGCGCAACCACGTCCTCTGGCACGACTGGCCGCTCGACGTGGACGCCATGAACGAGGCCGCCCGCGGGCTGCTCGGCGAGCACGACTTCGCCGCCTACTGCAAGCGGCGGGAGGGCGCCACCACCATCCGCACCCTGCAGGAACTGAGCCTGGTGCGCGGCGACGACGGCATCATCACCGCCACCGTGCGGGCGGACGCCTTCTGCCACAACATGGTGCGCTCGCTGATCGGGGCGCTGCTGTTCGTGGGGGACGGGCACCGGCCGCCGGACTGGCCCCGCAAGGTCCTGGACGCGGGCGTACGGGACTCGGCCGTGCATGTGGTGCGGCCGCACGGGCTGACCCTGGAGGAGGTCGGCTACCCGGCGGACGAACTGCTGGCCGCGCGCAGCAAGGAGGCCCGCAACAAGCGGACGCTGCCGCCGCGGGGCTGCTGCTGAAATCTCCGGGGGCTCCTGAGGTGGTCTCCGGTGAGCGCTTCGGAGAGGCGTGAGGGCCGGTTTCCGTCCCCGTCGGGGCGGGGCCGGCCCTCGGTGCGCCTGCTCGTGCGCGCCTGCTCGTGCGCGGCTACTCGTTCGCCGCTGCCGACGCCTGGGCCTCGCCCCGGCGGCGGATCTGACGGAATGTGAACTCGGCGAGGTCGTCGCCGGTCGAGAAGACGACCTTGTCCTTGGTCGTCACGTCCTTGCCGTTGGTGAAGCCGGCCAGGGTGAAGTAGGCGTAACGGCCGTAGGAGTTGATGGTGGAACGGCACACCGCGCCGTCGCAGAACTCCTTGACCCCGCCGCCCGCCAGGGACTTGATGATGCTCTTCTTGTCGGCCTGCTTCTTGGCCTTGAGCGCCTGCGCCTCGGTGTCGAAGACCGCCACGCCGACCGTCACCGCCACGTTGTCCTTGGTGTAGCTGACGCGCATCAGGCGGGTGCAGTCGTTGTCGGTGAGCACCTTGGGCAGCGTCGCCTTCGCGGCCGACGCGCAGTTGCGGGTGTCCGCCGTGGGCCCCTTCTTGTACACCGTCTCACCCATGGTGAGCTGGGTGCCGGGGAAGAGGATGTCGGGCCCGAGCGGCGCCCGGTCCTTCTTGACGTCGGAGATGAAGTCCTTCGGGTCCAGCGGTGGCGGCGCACTGGTGGGTGCGAACGACGGCACCGTGCCGGTCGCGCTCGGTATGTCGGCGGCGCCGGGCAGCTGGGAGGACGGGCCGCCCGCGGTCTCGTTGCCGCCGCCGGCGGAGACCACGGCCAGCGCCACCGCCGTGCCTATCGCGATGGTCGCGAGCGCGCCGCCGCCTATGAACAGCAGCCGTCGCCGCCTGGCGCGGGCCTCGGAGGCCTCGGCGAGCGCGGCCCAGTCGGGGGACTGGCCGGAGCTGCCGC
Organism: Streptomyces thermocarboxydovorans; assembly: GCF_039524635.1. Classification (NCBI taxonomy): domain Bacteria; kingdom Bacillati; phylum Actinomycetota; class Actinomycetes; order Kitasatosporales; family Streptomycetaceae; genus Streptomyces; species Streptomyces thermocarboxydovorans. Next base: position 60,329 of record NZ_BAAAGU010000003.1, read on the forward strand.
TGTTCCAGGGCTGCTGAGAATGCGGTTTCCAGGGATCCCACTGTTGCTGAGAGCCCCCCTGCCCATAACTCATGGGGCGCATCTTAGACGGGCTCCAGGGCGTGCTGGTCCGCCCCAACGGGCCGCGGAGCCCGTAGCGTTACGCCCGTGGTGAGGCGCAAATGCGACATCTCCGGGTGGTTGGTGCGACCGGCCGGCGGGGCCCCGTGGACGGGGTCCGGTGCGGTGCTGAACGCGCCGACGGCACGCGCGGTGCGTGTGACCTCGGACGGGGCCCGGACGGCCGGTCCGTGCAGCGGTGTGCGACGGATCGGCGGCCGGTCGCGGTGCCGGGTCTGATCGCGGCGGCGGCCGCGGAACCGTTCCTGTTCGTGCATCTCACGTCCTGGGACGGCCGGCCGGTCCTCGCCGGCCCGGCGCTTCCGCTGTGCCTGCTGCCGGCGAGCCGGGGCCGGTGGGTGACGGCGGGTGCGCTGACCGGAGTGATCGTCGTACTGGAGCCGCTGCTCGCGCCGGTGGCGCTGCTGTTCCTCTTCGCGCGCCGGTGGCGGGCGCTGGCCGTGCTGATCGTGGTGTCGGGGGCTGTATCAAGCGCGGTTTCCGGGGCTGTGCCGGTCCCGCCGGGGTTGCCGCGGGCGCCCGCCGAATGGATCTGCCCGCTCGTGGCGGCGGCCGGGGTCCTGGGCGCGTACCGGCGCTGGAGTGCGGGGGACGCCGGGCCGCTGCGGCTGGTCGAGACGGCCACCGGGCTGATGCTCTCGGCGCTGCTGGTCTCCCGGCCGTCGTACGAGCGCTCCCTGCTGATCGTCGGGCCCCTGCTGCTCGCCGGGGCACGGTACGCCGGATCGGCGGCGCGGCGGCCCTGGATCTGGCTGGCGCTGGTGCCGCAGCTGCCGGGACTGCCCCTGCCGGGGCTCGCGCGGGGAAGGCGGCCGGCCTGGCGCGGCGCCCTTACGCTCTGTGTACTGACGGGGCCCTCTCCGCCGGACGCCGGCTGCGCGGGGCCGCCCGGTGGTGGTCGGCCCTCGAGCGACCGGACCCTGCGTGCGACGACGCAGCTCCGCGGGCCCCCGCTCCCGTGGCCCGTGGCTGTGCGGCAGCCGGCCCACCAGGGGCTTTAGAATCCAAGGAGTGCGTGCAGTCCGCGCAGGCCGCCTCGTTTTGACCCGTCCGGCCGAGCGTGGGTATTCTGCATGTTCGTTATGTGTATTGGCTTGCTCATTCTCACGTGAGGGGCCCTTACACCGGTCCACCGGGCCGATGACCAGCGACCAGCACGCGGCTTGCGTCACCGCAGTGCGGTCAGGGCTGTCGTGATCGCCTTCGGTGACCTTGTCAGGACCATTCACTGAAGAAGCAAAGGCTACGAACCGTGCGTACGTACAGCCCCAAGCCCGGCGATGTGACGCGCCAGTGGCACGTCATCGATGCCCAGGACGTCGTCCTGGGCCGTCTGGCCTCCACTGCTGCCTCCCTCCTGCGTGGCAAGCACAAGCCGATCTACGCACCGCACGTCGACACCGGTGACTTCGTCATCATCATCAACGCCGACAAGGTGCACCTCTCCGGCAACAAGCGGACCCAGAAGATGGCGTACCGCCACTCCGGCTACCCGGGTGGTCTGCGCTCCGTCCGTTACGACGAGCTGCTCGAGAAGAACCCCGAGAAGGCCATCGAGAAGGCCGTCAAGGGCATGCTGCCCAAGAACTCCCTGGGCCGTCAGATGCTCTCGAAGCTGAAGGTCTACTCGGGCGACCAGCACCCGCACGCTGCTCAGCAGCCGGTGCCGTTCGAGATCAGCCAGGTCGCGCAGTAAGTCCGGCCACCCCCTAAGACTGAAGAGAATCTGAGGAGAATCGTGGCCGAGACCACTGCTGAGCAGCCGCTCGAAGAGCTTGACATCGACAGCTACACCACCGAGTCCGAGGCCCCCGTCGAGGGCGAGTACACCTCGGAGTCCATGGCGTCCCGCTTCGGCGAGCCCCAGCCGGCCGCCGGCCTGGGCCGCCGCAAGAACGCCATCGCCCGCGTCCGGATCGTCCCGGGCACCGGCAAGTGGAAGATCAACGGTCGCACCCTCGAGGACTACTTCCCGAACAAGGTGCACCAGCAGTCCGTGAACGAGCCCTTCAAGGTGCTCGAGCTCGAGGGCCGCTACGACGTCATCGCGCGCATCTCCGGCGGCGGTGTCTCCGGTCAGGCCGGCGCGCTCCGTCTGGGTGTCGCCCGTGCGCTGAACGAGGCGGACGTCGACAACAACCGTGGCCCGCTGAAGAAGGCCGGCTTCCTGCGCCGCGACGCCCGTGCGGTCGAGCGGAAGAAGGCCGGTCTGAAGAAGGCCCGCAAGGCTCCGCAGTACAGCAAGCGCTAAGTCACGCGCCTGCCTGTACTCCGAACGCCCCGGCGGCACGCCACTGTGCTGCCGGGGCGTTCGTGTTTCACTGACGTGGGCGTATGACGTCACCATGCGCTCAGCGGCTAATGTGATCGGATGGTCGTGCTGCCCGCCCCGGCGGGCCGCCCAGGGCCGGGCCGCTCCGGATGCCGCCGGCTGCCGGGCGATGCGGAGCCGCACTCGCATCGCGACCTCGCGACCGTCCAGCGCCTCGGCACCCCTACCGACGCCGCCACGGCGCGGTTTCGATACTGATGCTTCCTCAGGAGGACAAGTGGGACGACTCTTCGGCACGGACGGCGTGCGCGGTGTCGCCAACGCGGACCTGACCGCGGAGATGGCCCTCGGCCTCTCCGTGGCCGCCGCGCACGTGCTGGCCGAGGCGGGCACGTTCGAAGGGCACCGGCCCACGGCGGTGGTCGGGCGCGATCCGCGCGCCTCCGGGGAGTTCCTGGAGGCCGCCGTCGTCGCCGGTCTGGCCAGCGCCGGTGTGGACGTGCTGCGGGTCGGCGTGCTGCCCACGCCCGCCGTCGCCCACCTGACCGCCGCGCTCGGCGCCGACCTCGGGGTGATGCTCTCCGCGAGCCACAACGCCATGCCCGACAACGGCATCAAGTTCTTCGCCCGCGGCGGCCACAAACTCGCCGACGAGCTCGAGGACCGCATCGAGGCCGTCTACGAGGAGCACCGCACCGGCGCGCCCTGGGACCGGCCGACCGGCGCCGGCGTGGGCCGCGTGCGGGACTACCACGAGGGCCTCGACACCTACGTCGCCCACCTCGTCGGCGTCCTGCCGAACCGGCTCGACGGGCTGAAGATCGTCCTCGACGAGGCGCACGGCGCGGCCTCCCGGGTGTCGCCGGAGGCGTTCAGCCGGGCCGGAGCCGAGGTCGTCACCATCGGTGCCGACCCCGACGGGCTCAACATCAACGACGGCTGCGGCTCCACCCACCTGGACAAGCTCAAGGCGGCCGTCGTCGAGCACGGCGCCGACCTCGGCATCGCGCACGACGGGGACGCCGACCGCTGCCTGGCCGTGGACCACACCGGCGAGGAGGTCGACGGGGACCAGATCCTCGCCGTGCTCGCGCTGGCGCTGCGGGAGCGGGGCGCGCTGCGCTCGGAGACCGTCGTGGCGACGGTGATGTCGAACCTCGGTTTCAAGCTGGCGATGGAGCGCGAGGGCATCCAGCTGGTGCAGACCGCCGTCGGCGACCGGTACGTCCTGGAGGAGATGAAGGAGCGGGGCTACGCGCTCGGCGGCGAGCAGTCCGGGCATGTCATCGTGCTCGACCACGCCACCACCGGCGACGGCACGCTCACCGGTCTGCTGCTGGCCGCGCGGGTCGCCCAGACGGGCCGCACGCTGCGCGAGCTGGCCTCGGTGATGGAGCGGCTGCCGCAGGTGCTGATCAACGTTCCGGACGTGGACAAGTCGCGGGTGAAGACCTCGCCGGAGCTGGCGGCGGCCGTGGCCGAGGCGGAGCGGGAGCTCGGCGAGACCGGCCGGGTGCTGCTGCGCCCCTCCGGGACCGAGCCGCTGGTGCGGGTGATGGTCGAGGCGGCCGACAGCGACCAGGCCCGCACCGTCGCGGGCCGGCTCGCCGACGCGGTGAAGTCCGCGCTCGGCTAGTCTGCGGGTCAGCCGGTACCGGCCGTCGCCGACCAGCCCGCCGTTGCCCCAGCTGTCCGGCGCGTCCGACATGCCGCCGCCAGTCGCCTCGGGGTCGGACGGGGCCCGCCGCCCGGATCGTCCTGCTCGACGACGGGGCACTGCTTCCTTCCCGGGGTTTCCTGGGGTCCTCCCGGGTTCCCGGTGGGTCCTCCGGTGGTTTCCCTGGAGGGAAGCGGTGCCCCGATTTCTTATGACCCTTACAGCTTGCGCAGGCTCAGGCGCTGCACCTTGTGGTCCGGGCCCTTGCGCAGCACCAGGGTGGCCCGGCCCCGGGTGGGGGCGATGTTCTCGACCAGGTTGGGCTTGTTGATGGTCCGCCACATCGTGCGGGCGTAGTCCAGGGCCTCCTCCTCGGAGACCTGCGTGTACTTGCGGAAGTACGAGGACGGGTTCTGGAACGCGGTCTCCCGCAGCCGCTTGAAGCGGTCGAGGTACCAGCGCTCGATGTCCTCGGGGCGGGCGTCCACGTACACGCTGAAGTCGAAGTAGTCGGCGAGACCGACCCGGGTGCGGCCGTCCTTGCCCGGCAGGGCCGGCTGCAGGACGTTCAGCCCCTCGACGATCAGGATGTCCGGCCGGCGCACGACGAGCTTCTCGTCGGGCACGATGTCGTACTTCAGATGCGAGTACACCGGCGCGGTGACCTCGTCCTTGCCGGCCTTGATGTCGGCGACGAACCGGGTGAGCGCGCGGCGGTCGTACGACTCCGGGAACCCCTTGCGCGACATCAGGCCGCGGGCCTGGAGCTCCTTGGTCGGCAGCAGGAACCCGTCCGTGGTCACCCGCTCGACCCGGGGGTGCTCGGGCCAGCGCGACAGCAGGGCGCGCAGCAGCCGGGCCACGGTCGACTTGCCGACGGCGACGGAACCGGCGACCCCTATGACGAACGGTGTGCCCGACTGGGAGCCCTGCTCGCCCAGGAAGGTGTTCAGCGCTCCGCGCAGGCCGTCGGTGGCCTTGACGTAGAGATTGAGCAACCGGGACAGCGGCAGGTAGATGTCCCGCACCTCGTCGAGGTCGATGACGTCACCGAGACCGCGCAGCTGTTCGACCTCCTCGGCGGTGAGCGGCAGCGGCGTCTTGTCGCGCAGCGCACTCCATTCGGCGCGGGTGAGATCGACGTAGGGAGTCGTCTCCGGCCGCTGCCGGTGGGCGCTCCGGGGTGTCGAGGAGACCTGTGAGATCACAGTCCATTGTTATCGCTGTTTGAACGCGATGGCGGGTGGGGTGTGTCACGTCAGTGCCCGCACCCACGGCGCCCGCCGGGCCGGGCCTCCTCTCGCGGGGTCCACGCCGGAAGGTCCGGAGGCCCTGGCCGGGATCGTGGACCGGCCGGGGACGGCGCCGCGCGGGACGGGCACGCACAGAAGGCCGTCCCGCGCAGCGCCGTACCGGCGCCTAGAGCTGTCGGTCCCCCTGCCAGGTGACCGACGTCAGCGCGGCGAGGCCCCCGTTCGCGATGCCTCGGTAGGTCACCGTGCGGGCGGGGCCGAGCTCATGGGCCAGACGCTCCGACAGCTCCTTTCCTCGCCGGAACAGCTCCCTCCAGCGCTCATCGTCGCCGTCTTCCACGAGCGTCGTCTCGATCGCCTGCTTCCACTCGTAGAAGGCGGATACGAGATCTTCGGTCAGCCGGAGACCAGCGGCAGGATCGTCCGGGGCGAAGCTGCCGAGCCCCTCCGCGTGCAGCGGGTACAGTCCGTACTCGCCTTCCACGGTGATGTCGAGCGGGTGCGGGGGAGTGCCGTGGGCGTCGATGGTCCAGTGGAACTGGTCGCACCCCCAGCACAGGAACTTCTCGTCCTGCCGCCGTTCGTCCCAGAAGCGCACCGTCCAGAGCGGGCCGAGGTGCTGTGCCACCGCACGCGCTGTCTCCAGTCCCTGCTTGACGTGCTTGCGCAGCCTGGCCCGGTCTTCGAAACCGCCGGCAGGACGCGCCCGGTTCCACTCGGTCAGCCTGTGTGCGAGTTCCTCCGGCAGCCCGAGCTCCTCCGCGGTCACCGGAAGGCTGCGCGTGAAGTCCTCGATGCGAGGGAGGGGCCCGGCGTCCGTCGCATAGAGGGGCGAGGCATCTCCCTGGGCGCGTATCAGGAGCTGTGCTGGATCGTTGCGGTTCATGCCGGATTGGCCCCAATCACACGTCCCTTGTCGTGGTTGCCGAGGGTGACCGCCACCCGGTGCACCTTCCCGTTGTACACCGTCTCGAAAATCGGCCTGGTCGGCGTCTGATGCCCCACGACTTTTCCTTCACTCAGAGCCTTGCTGAGGAGCTTGGGTATCTCCTCGATCGGCACACCGCGCTGGGCGAACTCCCCGCCGTGACGGAAGATGATGTGCACGAGTCCCTTCTTCGCGTCACCGATGTCGAGCCAGGCGAGCGGAACCCCGGGCCTGGAGTGGGGGACCACCCAGAGCAGGTTTTTCTGGTCGAATGCGATCCCGGCTTCTCTCAGCTTGTTGACATATCTCATATCCAGACCTGGAGCCGCGGCCTTGGCGCGATCTGCCATGCGAACGGCCAGGCGGAGCCCCATGCCCGCCGCGCTGCCGGCGTCTGCCAGATCTTCCGCGCTGACTCTTTCGCCGTAGATCTTCTTCAGATCGGCCAGGACCTTCTCGGCGTCCCTGCCCGTCTTGATCGCGTCCTCGACCCGTTCGGCGAGCTTGACGGCCTTGGCCATCTTCGCCGCCACGGTGGGACCGCCGAACGTTGCCGCTGCCCAGGCACAGCCGGAGCCGGCACCACCGTCATCAGTGGGAGTCGCCTTGTGGTAGCAATCGGCGAAATCCTTGACGAACAGGTCGTATCCGAGACTGGCGACGAATCCAGCGAGGTTCTTGAGCCCCGCTTTCTCGACCTCCCAGAAGCTGAAGTGGTAGGTGCGTTGCTCCTTCAGCCCCTTCTTCGTCTGCGTGGTGAGGAAGAAGGTGTCGTCCCGCGGGCAGCCTGCTTCAGTGGCGGGCACATCGGGATTGGCGCAGTAGTAGTAACTGACGGTGGCATCGAAGTGGAACTCGAATGTCACACTGCAGCCGTCGAGGGTGAGGTTGCAGCCATTGAGCTGCTTGGGTGGCTCGACGAGCTCGATCTTGTCCAGGACGAAGAAGGTGCTTGCCACGCCGGTTCCGGCGCCTTCGGAGACCTGCTTGTTGGCCTGTTTGCGTTCGGCTGACTCGGCTGCTGCCCGGGCCTCCTCGGCGTATGTGTGGGCGTCCTTCGCTGCCTTTTCCGCCTCGGTGGCGGCGGTGTCGGCGCGTTCGGCGGCTGCGCGGGCCTCCTTGGCGGAGGCCTCGGCGTCGGAGGCGGCCTTGCGGGCGGCTTCCGCGTCGAGTGCGGCCTCGTCGGCGGAGTCGCGGGCGGCCTTGGCGTGGCCCTCGGCGCGGCCGGCGGCCTTGTCGGCGGCCTCCGCGTCCTCCGTCGCCTGCCGGTCGTACTCGATCGTGCGGGCCAGGGAAGCCGCGGCCTTGGACGCGGCGGTGGCGGCGTCGGCGGCGTGGCCGAGGGCCTCCTTGGCGTAGGTGCGGGCGTCCGAGGCGTGGCCGGCGGCGTTCGCCGCGTGCACGTAGGCGGCCTTGGCGTCGCCGCGTGCCGTGTCGGCGAGGGACTTGGCGGAGGCGGCCTCCGCCTGGGCGTTCCTGGCATGGGCCTCCGCGACGCCCTGCTGCTGTTCGGCGATCGACTTCGACGCCTGGCCGGTCAGCACCACCAGGGCCGCGGCCGAGTCCTTGGTGACATACGGGGAGCCCAGCTGGATCGCGTCGTTGGCCGGTGCGGCGACCTGCCGGGCCGCGTGGCCGGCGTCGACCGCGGCCTGGGCGGTGACGTAGGCGAAGCCGGCCGCCCTGGCGGATGCGGCGACGGCCTTGCCGGCCTCCTTGCGGGCCTCGTTCGCGTGCGACCTGGCGGCCTTGGCCTTCTTCTCCGCCTCGTCGGCCAGCTCGACCGCCGTCTTGGCCTCGGCGGCCGCGTGCTTGGCGGCCTGAATGGCGTCCGCGGCGGCGGCGGTCGCCGTCTTCACCGCGGCGTCCGCCTTCAGCTTCGTCGCCTTCGCCGCGTCCGCGTCGGCGCGGGCCCGTTTGGCCGCGGCCTCCGCGCGCGTCGCCGCGGCGTCGGCCTCGGCTGCCGCCTTCGTCGCCGCATCGGCCTCCGACCGCGCCTTCTTGGCGGCGGTCTCGGCGTCATCGGCGTGCTCGGCCGCCTGGTCGGCCGCCGCCCTGGCCTGCTGTGAGTTGTCGCTGGATTCGTGCGCCTGGGCGTAGGCCTCCTTCGCGTCGGCCTTGGCGCGGGCGGCATCCGCCTTCTGCTCCGCGTCCCATGCGTCGTCGCGCAGCTTGCGCGCCTTGTCACGCGCCTTGACCGCGGCGTTCCGCTTGGCCACGGCCGTGCTCTCCGCCTCCTCGGCCTTCTCCTTGGCGCTCTGCGCCCGCGTGGCCTGGGCCTCGGCGTTCTTCCGGTGCTCGGCCGCGTCGGCCTGCTTGGCGGCGGCTTTCTCCTTCTCCGCCTTGGCCGTTTTCTCCTCGGCCTCGGCGGACAGCCGCTTGGCGTGCGCGGTGGCGGCGGCGGCCTTGGCCTCGCCCTCGGCCTTCACGGCCTCGGCGAGTTTGCCCTCCGCCGTCTCCTTGTCCTTCTTGGCGTTGTTCCGGTGCACCTTGGCCGCGTCCGCGGCGGCCTTGGCCTGCAACTCGGCGGCGTGCGCGGCCTTCTTGCGGAACTCCGCCTTGGCCTGGGCCGCCTGGGCCAGGGCGCGCTGCATGATGGTCTCGCCGTCACCGGCGGACGCACGCGTGGCGGCCTCGGCCGTCTCACCGGCCTTGACCATGGCCTCCAGCGCGGCCGCGGCACCCTGGGTGACCTGGGCCTTCTGCTGCCCGACGAGCAGGCCCCGCCCGCGCGGCGCACCCTGCTGGTCCGCGATGGCGTACGCGGCCTGTTCGGCCTTGGCACTCGCGGTGGCGGCGGACTTCGCCGCGGCGGCCTGCGCCTTGAGCACCCCGAGCTGCTTCTTCGCCCCGGCCTGCGCCTTGGCCAGTTCCGCCTTCGCCTTGTCGAACTGTGCCTTCGGCGGCACCGTCCCGTTGCTGCCGGTCGGCTTGATGAAGAACTTCTGCGGATCGGTGCCATTGCACGTCCACAGCCAGGCGTTGTGGCTGTTGTCGAACGTGTGCAGGTCGAGGCACTTGCCGGTGCCCGTGTTCTTCAGGCTCGTGGTGGCACGGAGGTTCGCCTCCCAGGTCTGGGCGGGGGAGTCGTTGCACGACCAGATCTGGATCTTCGTGCCGTTCTCCGCCTTGTTGCCCGACACGTCCAGGCACTTCAGGGAGTTGACGTTGCGCAGATGCAGGCCGCTCTCGCTGCCGAAGAGCTGCCACATCTGGGCCGCCGTGCCGTTGCACGTGTAGATCTGGACCGGCGTGCCGTTGGTCTTCTTCGCGCCCTCTACATCGAGGCACTTGCCCTTGGCGGCACGCACCTGGATCACAGCGGGAGCGTCACCCACGGCGCCGACCCCGCCGGGAGCCCAGTAGTCCTGCCAGCGGGCGAGACGGTCGGCGACCCAGGAGTGGCCCAGCAGGTCGCCGAGGGTCTTGGCCCCGGTGGCGAGAGCGGCCGTGGCGTCCGAGTTGGCGTCGAGGATCGCATCGCGCTGGCCGGCCTGAGAGGCTATCTCCTGCTGCCACTCCTCGGCCGCGGTGGCGGAGACGGTGCTCAGTGCCTGGGCCGGGTCCATGGGGTCGCGCCAGGCGCAGGCGGCGAAACGGGCCTTCAGATCCTCGACCGCCATGCGGAACTCCGCCGTGCCCGGCTCGGGTGCCGTGCGGGGGAAGCCGCCGGAGGCGAGGAAGATACGGGCGTTGTCGGCGCCCATCGGCTCGAGCGGCGAGTCCGTCAGATACGCGAAGGCGTCCCGTTCGGCCAGCGCGCGGCGCCATTGGTCCTGGGGCAGGCCCGGGTCAGGTGCCTGCGCGTACGGAGCGCCCAGCTTCTTGACGGCCTCGACGGTCTGCGCGTCGGCCCTCGTGGTGGGGTCGGCGTAGAAGTCGTCCTCGTCCTTCCAGAAGCGTTCGGAGATCCACTGGGACAGGCCGGTCTGCTCGTAGAAGTTCTTCTGCCCGTCGTTGCTGCCGGGGGGCCAGTGGAACCCGGTCTCGGTGAACCCGGCCGGGGTCGTCAGGCCGACGAGGGGCTTGGCCCAGTTGGACCTCAGGGTGTCGAGGACCTCCTGTTCCTTGCGCGCGGTGTCGCGGTCCTTGGCGTAGGCGGTGGCCAGGGGTGTCTTCTGCCAGTGCTCACGGTCGGCGAGTTCGCGCAGCTTGCCGGCGGGCTGGCCCAGGGCGGCCTGTGCGGTCTTCACCATGTCCGGGCCGCCCAGGCGCAGCACATCGGTCATCAGGCACTGGTCCTGCCGCAGCTGTTCGGCGGCCGTGACCTCGTACCAGTCGTACGAGTCGGCCGCCGGGTCGGCGTCGGCGCGCGGCCCGGGATCACGGGGATCCGCTGGAGAGGTCAGACCGGCGACGACGGCGGCGGCCAGGGCGATCGGCAGGAAGCGGGACAGTGGTCTGTGGCGACGGCGCGGGCGGTGCGGGAACCGCGGGCGGCCCGCCGCTCCGCGCCGACTTGGCGTGCCTCTGCCAAGTCTGGTTGCTGCGAGGCGCAAAGGGACTTCCCCCTTGGTCGGGTGGAGGCGACCCCGGAAACCGCCCACGCGTATGTGCACGCACTCGCGCACGCGTGAAGCGGTGTCGGTGTGGGGTGTGCCGCTGTGCCGCCGTGGTCAGGGGCGGAGGGGCTGACCCGGTGCGCGGTATGCCGGTGCCTTCTCGGCCGGCATGCCCGCGCACCCTTCCCCGTAGCGACGCTGTTCCCCCGGTCGCTGATCGATGAGCACATGAACGGAGTGGTCAGATCCGTTCAGGCGCGGCGAAACTGTAGGCATCGACTCGAGAAGGAGGGAAGGGGAAATGCCGGCCGAGCGCAGGGCGGGCGGCGCGATCCTTTCCCCTGAGCGACAGTTGCCTCGGTTCACCATCCCTTCGCAGACCAACGGGCACCTGTGAAGATTTCGTGACCGAGCCGTGGATGCGGTGGTCGTCGGCCGGTGAAAGTCGGCCGAGAGTCGACGGTCCGCAGGCGGTGGGAGGGCGGTGCACAGGCGGTGCGCGGACCGGTTTCAAGATCACGCCGGTGTTACGTTCACATACCGGGTGGTCTCTCTCCTGATCAGCTGTGAGGAATCTGTGCGTAGGGTGCGCGCACAGTCATGCGGAGTCCTCCGCAGTGTTGAAGAGAGAGTCCACAGTGAAGCCCACTTCCGTCCGCCGTACCGCCCTGGCCGCCTCCGCCGCCGCCCTCGCCCTGCTGGTCACCGCCTGCGGTGGCGACGGGGACAAGGCCGACGAGGGCAAGGGCGCCTCCGAGTCGACCGCGGCGGCCGCGCCCGCGGCGAAGGCGCTGACCGCCGCCGAGCTGGAAAAGGTCGCCCTGGCGCAGTCGGACGTCAAGGAGGGCAAGGTCGCCGCCAAGGTCCCGGCGAGGGACGACATCGCCGCGGACCAGGTGAAGACCGACGACGAGGCCTGCCTGCCGCTGGCCCGTGCGCAGGCGGGTGTCGCACAGGGCGAGCCGGCGGCGACGACGAAGCGGTCCTGGACCGGCGAGCCGAAGAAGCCCTCCGCGGGCACCGACCCCGAGGAGGCGGTGAAGGCGGCCTTCGACGTCTCGAAGATGCTGATCACCCTCGCCTCGTACGAGGACGGCGGCGCGGAGAAGGCCATGAAGGACCTGAGCACCGCGGCCGAGAAGTGCGCCGCTGGCTTCAAGGCCACCACGACCGGCGAGAAGATGGAGATCGCCGAGGTCGCCGCGACCGCCGCGCCGAAGGGCGGCGACGAGGGTGCGGCCATCACTCTCACCTTGGTGGCCGACGAGGGCCTCAAGGCCCCGAACAAGCTCGTCGCCGTCCGCAAGGGCTCGACCCTGGTGACCTTCAGCGTCGTGAACCTGGCCGCGATGGCCGAGGGCAAGGACTTCGAGGTGCCGGCGGACGTGGTGAACGCGCAGGTGGCCAAGCTGGGCTGACGCCCCCTCACGGGGTTGGGGAAGCTGACGCCCCCTCATGGGGTGGGGGAGGGCGCGGTCGTCACGGGGAAACGCCGGGTGCGCGGTCCGCGCTGCTGCCGGGTGCCGCCTCGGCCCCCGCTCCGACGGCCGTGACGAGCAGCTCCACCGTCTCGGTGTGCCCGCCCTCCCGCGCCCACTCCAGGGCGGTGCTGCCGGTGTGGCGGGCGAGGCTACCCCTCGCCTGGACCCGGTGAGGGCCGGTCGGCCGTTCGTACGGTAGCGGGAATTTCCGATTTCGGGCAGGCGGCGGCCGATTTCGGCGGCTGACGGACCATAGGGTGCCCTGCATGTGCGGAATCGTGGGTTATGTGGGTTCGCAGTCGGCGCTCGATGTGGTGACCGCCGGGCTGAAGCGGCTGGAGTACCGGGGGTACGACTCGGCGGGCGTGGCCGTCCTCGCGGACGGCGGGCTGGCCACCGCCAAGCGGGCCGGGAAGCTGGTCAACCTGGAGAAGGAGCTGAGCGAACGGCCGCTGCCCACGGGCACGACCGGTATCGGGCACACCCGGTGGGCCACCCACGGCGGGCCGACCGACGCCAACGCCCACCCGCACCTCGACAACGCCGGCCGGGTCGCCGTCGTCCACAACGGCATCATCGAGAACTTCGCCGCCCTGCGCGCCGAACTCACCGAACGCGGCCACGCATTGACCTCCGAGACGGACACCGAGGTCGTCGCCCACCTGCTCGCCGAGGAGTTCTCCTCCTGCGCGGACCTCGCCGAGGCGATGCGGCTGGTGTGCCGGCGGCTGGAAGGGGCGTTCACCCTGGTCGCCGTCCACGCCGACGAACCGGACGTGGTGGTGGGCGCGCGGCGCAACTCGCCGCTGGTCGTGGGCATCGGCGAGGGCGAGTCGTTCCTGGCCTCGGACGTCGCCGCGTTCATCGCGCACACCCGGTCCGCGATCGAACTCGGCCAGGACCAGGTGGTGGAGCTGCGCCGGGACGCGGTGACCGTCACCGGCTTGGACGGCAGCCCCGCCGAGGTGAACTCGTACCACGTCGACTGGGACGCCTCCGCCGCCGAGAAGGGCGGCTACGACTACTTCATGCTCAAGGAGATCGCCGAGCAGCCGAAGGCCGTCGCGGACACGCTGCTGGGGCGGATCGACGGCTCCGGCACGCTGTCGCTGGACGAGGTGCGGATCCCCGCGGGGGTGCTGCGCGAGGTCGACAAGGTCGTCATCGTGGCGTGCGGTACGGCCTTCCACGCCGGGCTGATCGCCAAGTACGCCATCGAGCACTGGACGCGGATCCCCTGCGAGGTGGAGCTGGCGAGCGAGTTCCGCTACCGGGACCCGATCCTCGACCAGCAGACCCTGGTCGTCGCCATCTCCCAGTCCGGCGAGACCATGGACACGCTGATGGCGCTGCGGCACGCCCGCGAGCAGGGCGCCCATGTGCTGGCCATCTGCAACACCAACGGCTCGACCATCCCGCGGGAGTCGGACGCGGTGCTGTACACGCACGCCGGTCCGGAGATCGCGGTCGCCTCGACGAAGGCGTTCCTGACACAGCTGGTCGCCTGCTACCTCGTCGCCCTGTATCTGGCGCAGGTGCGGGGCACCAAGTGGGCGGACGAGATCCGGGCGGTGGTGCGGGACCTGTCCGCCATCTCCGGGGCCGTGGAGCGGGTGCTGGAGACGATGGGACCGGTGCGGGAGCTGGCCCGGTCCCTGGCCGAGAAGAACACCGTCCTCTTCCTCGGCCGGCACGTCGGACATCCCGTGGCCCTGGAGGGCGCCCTGAAGCTGAAGGAACTCGCCTACATGCACGCGGAGGGCTTCGCGGCGGGCGAGCTGAAGCACGGGCCCATCGCGCTGATCGAGCAGGACCTGCCGGTCGTGGTCGTCGTGCCGTCGCCCCGCGGCCGTTCCGTCCTGCACGACAAGATCGTCTCCAACATCCAGGAGATCCGGGCCCGTGGCGCGCGGACCATCGTCATCGCCGAGGAGGGCGACGAGGCGGTCGTCCCCTACGCCGACCACCTGGTCCGCATCCCGGCCACCCCGGTGCTGCTGCAGCCCCTGGTGGCAACGGTGCCGCTCCAGGTCTTCGCCTGCGAGCTGGCGACGGCCCGCGGGAACGAGGTGGACCAGCCGCGGAACCTGGCGAAGTCGGTGACGGTGGAGTGAGGCGTCGGCCCTCTGCCGTGGCGTGTTTCCTACTCGAAGCTGCTTGCCGATGACGAGCAGGTGGTCGCCCTGGTCGCCGAGGCGCGCACACGCGGCATGGAGGTCGTGATCAGTGCGCTCAGCCTTGTCGAGGCCATCCACACCCGCACGAACACATCGCGCCTGAACTGGTTGCTCTCCGGCCTGCGCGTCGTCCCGGTGGGGGAAGAGGAAGCCAAGGCTGCCTGCAAGCTGCTGCGGGAGGCCGGACTGCACGGGCACAAGTACGCCGTCGACGCGGTCGTCGCCGAGGCGGCGCTGCGGCAGCACCGCCCCGTCATCATGGTCACCTCCGATGCCGACGACATGAGCAAGCTCTGTGGCGACCGTGTGCGGCTCGTGGCGGTGTGACGGCTCGCAGGCTTCTTCGTTCACCGGCTTCTCCGCGCGACGCCCGCGTACCGGTCGGGCTCCGGTCGTACGGGGCATGCGGGCGCCCCGGACCGTAAGGTGCCCCCATGAGCATCATCGGCGTCGGGATCGACGTAGCTGAGATCGATCGGTTTGCGGCGTCTCTGGAGCGGACGCCCGGGCTGGCTCAGCGGCTGTTTCTCGAGAGTGAGTTGCTGTTGCCCAGTGGGGAGCGGCGGGGGGTTGCCTCGCTGGCCGCGCGGTTCGCTGCCAAGGAGGCGCTGGCGAAGGCGCTGGGGGCGCCGTCGGGGATGCACTGGAGCGATGCCGAGGTTTACGTCGAGGACAGCGGGCAACCCCGGCTGCGGGTGAAGGGGACCGTGGCGGCGAGGGCCGCCGAACTGGGCGTGCGGTCGTGGCATGTGTCGCTCAGTCACGATGCCGGGGTCGCGTCGGCGGTCGTGATCGCGGAGGGGTGAGAGGAGTGAGGGACGTGGTGACGCTGGGGTTTCCCGGGGCCGGGGTGGATCTGCCGGTCTGGGGGCAGGCCATGCTGGTCGTCGCCGCCACCCTCACGGTCGTCTTCGCGCTCGTACGGCTGATGCGGAACCGGCGTCGCTGACTTTGGCTGCGCGGGCGGGCGCCCGTGTTGCGTCTGCGGGAGACTCGGACGCATGCGTACTGCGTACAGCGTGGAGAAGGTCAGGGCGGCGGAGCGGGAACTGATGGCGCGGCTGCCGGAGGGGGCGCTGATGCAGCGTGCCGCGGCCGGGCTGGCCGCCGCCTGCGCGGATGTGCTGGGGCGGGTCTACGGCAGCCGGGTCGTGCTGCTGGTCGGCAGCGGGGACAACGGCGGGGACGCCCTGTACGCCGGTGCCCGGCTGGCGAGGCGGGGCGCCGGGGTGAGCGCGGTGCTGCTGTCGCCGGAGCGGGTGCACGCCGGTGGGCTCGCGGCGTTGCGCCGTGCGGGTGGCCGGGCCGTGGGGACGGACGGGGCCGAGCAGCTGATCGAGCGGGCCGATCTCGTGGTGGACGGGATCGTCGGGATCGGCGGGAAGGGCGGACTGCGCCCGAATGCGGTGCCGTTGGCCGCTGCGGCCGAGCGGTCGCGGGCCGTGGTGGTGGCGGTGGATCTGCCGAGCGGTGTGGACGCCGACACCGGGGAGGTGCGCGGGGTCGCCCTGCGGGCGGATCTCACGGTGACGTTCGGGACGCACAAGCCGGGGCTGCTGATCGACCCCGCGCGGGAGTACGCGGGGCTGGTGCGGCTGGTCGACATCGGGCTCGAACTCGCGGAGGAGCAGACCGAGCTGGAGGCCCTGCAGCATGCGGATGTGGCGCGGCTGCTGCCGGTGCCTCGGGCGGAGAGCGACAAGTACCGGCGCGGGGTCGTGGGGATCGCCGCCGGGTCCGCGCGGTATCCGGGTGCCGCGGTGCTCGCGGTGGCGGGTGCGCTGCGGGGCGGGGCCGGGGCCGTGCGGTACGTCGGGCCTGCGGGGAGCGCTGTGATCGCCCGGTTCCCCGAGACGCTGGTGTCCGACCGGGGGCCCAAGCACGCGGGTCGGGTGCAGGCGTGGGTGACCGGACCGGGCGCCGGGGACGACGCGGCGACGGTGGGGGAGGTGCTGGCGGCGGACGTGCCCGTGCTGATCGACGCGGACGGGCTGCGGCTGACGGATGCGGCGGCGGTGCGGGCACGGAAGGCGCCGACGCTGATGACCCCGCACGCGGGGGAGGCCGCCGCGCTGCTCGGGGTCGAGCGGGAGGAGGTCGAGAGCGGACGGCTGGCGGCGGCCAGGGAACTGGCGGAGCGGTACGGGGCGACGGTGCTGCTGAAGGGTTCTACGACGCTGGTGGCGGAGCCGGGAGGCGGGCCCGTGCGGGTGAATCCGACGGGGACGTCATGGCTGGCGACGGCCGGGAGCGGGGACGTACTGTCCGGGCTTGCGGGGTCCTTGCTGGCGGCCGGGTTGTCGGCGCGGGACGCGGGGAGCGTGGGGGCGTATATGCACGGGCTGGCCGGGCGACTCGCGGCGGGGGCGGAGACGGGGCCGGGTGGCGGTGCGGCGCCGGTCGGGGCGCATGACGTGGCTTCGGCGATTCCCAGGGCGTGGCGGGACGTCGTGCGGGAGGCGGGGGGCTAGGGGTACCGGAAACCAACCGGTTTGTCCCAGGCGTCCCCTACGGGGAGGGTGACCCCACCCGAGAAAGCCGTCACAGCCCTCGCCCGCCCCCTCTGAGACACTGACCCCACCATGAGTGAGACAGAAGCCCAGCGGACCGGCACCCTGCGCGCCCGTGCCGAGATCGATCTGGACGCCTTGCGGGGCAATGTGCGCCGGCTGCGCGAGCTGGCGCCCGGTGCTGCCCTGATGGCCGTGGTGAAGGCGGATGCGTACGGGCACGGGGCGCTCGCCTGCGCCAGGGCGGCTGTCGAGGCCGGGGCGACCTGGCTGGGTACCGCCACGCCCCAGGAGGCGCTGGCCCTGCGCGCGCCGGAGGCCGGGCTGCCGGCCGATGTGCGGATCATGTGCTGGCTGTGGACGCCCGGAGGGCCCTGGCGGGAGGCGGTCGAGGCCGGCCTCGACGTGTCGGTGAGCGGGCTGTGGGCGCTGACGGAGGTCACCCAGGCCGCCCGTGCCGCCGGGAGGCCGGCGCTGGTGCACCTCAAGGCGGACACAGGGCTCGGGCGCAGCGGGTGCCAGCCCGAGGACTGGGCCGAGCTGGTCGGCGCCGCGCTGCGGGCCGAGCGGGAGGGGCTGGTGCGGATCGCCGGGCTGTGGTCCCACTTCGCCTGCGCCGACGAGCCCGGGCATCCCTCCATCGCCGCCCAGCTCTCCCGCTTCCGGGAGATGGTGGCGTACGCCGAGGCGCAGGGCGCCCGGCCCGAGGTGCGGCACATCGCCAACTCGCCCGCCACCCTCACCCTCCCCGAGAGCCACTTCGACCTGGTCCGGCCCGGCATCGCGCTGTACGGCGTCTCGCCGAGCCCCGAGCTGGGCAGCTCCGCGGACTTCGGACTGCGGCCGGTGATGACGGTGTCCGCCTCGCTGGCGCTGGTCAAGCGGGTCCCGGGCGGGCACGGCGTCAGCTACGGGCACCACTACGTCACCCCGGGCCCGACCACCCTCGGCCTCGTTCCCCTCGGCTACGCGGACGGCATCCCCCGGCACGCCTCCTCCACCGGACCGGTGCTGGTCGAGGGCAAGTGGCGCACGGTCGCGGGGCGGGTCGCCATGGACCAGTTCGTCGTCGACCTGGGCGGGGACGCGCCGCCGGAGGGGACGGAGGCGGTGCTGTTCGGGCCCGGTGACCGGGGCGAGCCCACCGCCGAGGACTGGGCGCAGGCCGCCGGCACCATCGCCTACGAGATCGTCACCCGGATCGGACCACGCGTCCCACGCGTCTATGTGAATGCGTCAACGTGAGCGCGTCGTGAGTGCGTCTGTGTGAGCACGCCGGACATGTGAGCGCGTCGGACACGTGAGTGGGTCGGATATCTGAGTGGGTCGGATATCTGAGCGGGGGCAGGCCTGCGGGCATCCAACGCGTCCTGTGAACGCCCCCGCTGTGAAACGCGTCGCTGTGAATGAGGGGCGGGGCGGGTAAGCGATGCACAGACGGGTGATGCGGACGGGCCCGACGGGCCCAGCCCGTGAGCAGCAGCCGGTGAAGAGGAGCGGTACGTGACCGAGAGCAGTGCGGAGGCCGCCGCGAGCGCCGCCACCGCGGCCGTCGCCTCCGCCGCCGGGGCGTCCGGGGGCTGGCGCCGGGCGACCGGCATCGCGGGCGTCGCGATAGGCGTGCTCGCCACCGGCGCCGCCGCGGGCGTCGCCATCGAGCGGATGACCGTCGGCCGGGGCATGCGCCGCAAGGCCCGGCTGGTGCTCGACTCGGCGGGACCGTACGGCACGCTGCGCGGCACGCCCGGCCGGGCGTACGCCGAGGACGGCACCGAGCTGTACTACGAGGTCGACGACGTCGACCCCGCGCAGGAGGCGGGCCCCGCACGCCGGCGCCGGCTGTTCGGCCGCAAGCCGCCGGCGCCCGTCACCGTCGTCTTCAGCCACGGCTACTGCCTCAACCAGGACTCCTGGCACTTCCAGCGGGCCGCGCTGCGGGGTGTCGTACGGACCGTGCACTGGGACCAGCGCAGCCACGGGCGTTCCGCGCGGGGCGCCGCCCAGCTGGAGCGGGGCGAGCCGGTCACCATCGAGCAGCTGGCGCGTGATCTGAAGACCGTGATCGACGCCGCCGCGCCCGAGGGGCCGCTGGTGCTGGTGGGGCACTCGATGGGCGGCATGACGGTGATGGCGCTGGCCGACCAGTACCCGGAGCTGATCCGTGAGCGGGTCGTCGGCGTGGCCCTGGTCGGTACGTCGTCGGGGCGGCTCGGCGAGGTGAACTTCGGGCTTCCGGTGGCCGGGGTCAACGCGGTGCGGCGGGTGCTGCCGGGGGTGCTGAAGGCACTGGGGCAGCGGGCCGAGCTGGTGGAGATGGGGCGCCGCGCGACGGCGGATCTGTTCGCCGGGATCATCAAGCGGTACTCGTTCGCCTCCCGGGACGTGGACCCGGCGATCGCCCGGTTCGCCGAGCGGATGATCGAGTCGACGCCGATCGACGTGGTCGCCGAGTACTACCCGGCGTTCAACGACCACGACAAGACCGAGGCGCTCGCCCACTTCGCGGATCTGCCGGTGCTGGTGCTGGCCGGGGTGCAGGACCTGGTCACCCCCAGCGAGCACAGCGAGGCGATCGCCGACGCGCTGCCGGACGCCGAGCTGGTGCTGGTCCCGGACGCCGGGCACCTGGTGATGCTGGAGCACCCGGAGGTCGTCACCGACCGTCTCGCCGACCTGCTCACGCGCGCGGGAGCGGTGCCCGCAGGGGCTACCGTGGGTGGCTATGGAAGCACCAGCAGCACGGCACAACCCGGCTGAGCACGAGCCCTCCGGCCGGCCCACCGATCAGCCCGCACCGGACCAGCCGTCCGGGAAGTCCGGGTCCTTCGAGCCGTCCGGGCAGTCCGGCGGGTCCGCGCAGGCCGGGCAGACCGTCGAGCTGACGGTCACCTCGGCCGACCGGATGCGGGAGCTGGGCCGCACCCTCGCCAAGCTGCTGCGCGCCGGTGACCTGGTGATGCTCAGCGGTGAGCTGGGCGCCGGCAAGACCACGCTGACCCGGGGGCTCGGCGAGGGGCTCGGGGTGCGGGGCGCTGTCACCTCGCCGACGTTCGTGATCGCCCGGGTCCACCCGTCCCTGGGCGACGGTCCGCCGCTGGTCCATGTGGACGCCTACCGGCTCTCCGCGGGCCTGGACGAGATGGAGGACCTCGACCTCGACGTCTCGCTGCCCGAGTCGGTGGTCGTCGTGGAGTGGGGCGAGGGCAAGGTCGAGGAGCTGACCGACGAGCGGCTCCAGGTCGTCATCCACCGCGCCGTCGGCGACACCACCGACGAGGTGCGGCACGTGACCCTCACCGGCCTGGGCGAGCGCTGGGCGGAGACGGACCTGAGCGTGCTGTCGGCGTAGGGCGGAAGACGCGGAAGACGCGCCGGCTAGGACGGAAGCTCTGCCGGCGTGGGACGGGAGATTCCGACAAGGCGTCGGGAAAATGTTGCGCTCGAGCCGTCGGGCGTGGTCACATGGTATCCAGCACGTAGTTAGGTGTACCTAAGTACTTCCTCAGTGTTCCCTGAGTACCGAGTTCCTGACTGCTTCCCGCCCCCCGCCCCCCGGCCCCCAGGAGGCGTCCATGTCGGCCACCGAGAGCGAACGCCGGACCACGGCGCAGCCGAAGCCGGTCTCCGGGGTGTCCATGCGTGATCTGCTCGCCGCCTGCGCCGCCGCGGCCACGATCTCCACCCCGCCGCCGGCGCCCGCGCCGAAGCCGCACCTCGCCGGACCGGTCAGGGACCGCCGCGAGGCCGCATGAACGTTTCCCCGCACCCTCGTCTGCGCTGTGCCGTGCTCGACGACTTCCAGGACGCCGCCCTGCGCTCGGCCGACTGGAGCGTCATCGAGGACCGCGTCGACGTCGTCACCTTCCGCGAGCACATCGCCGAGTAGGACGAGCTCGCCGAGCGGCTGGCCGGCTTCGACATCGTGGTGACCCTGCGTGAACGGGTGCCGTTCCCGGGCACGTTGCTGGACCGCCTGCCCCGGCTGAAACTGCTCGTCGCCTCCGGCATGCGCAACCCGGCCATCGACTTCGCGGCCGCCGAGCGCAACGGGGTGACGGTGTGCGGCACCGCCAGCTCCTCCACCCCGCCGGTGGATGCGACAGCACCCCGGGCCGAGGACGGGGCTACAGCACCCCGGGCCGAGGACGGGGCTACAGCACCCCGGGCCGAGGACGGGCGGGCGGTCCCTACGGCACCACCACGACCTTCCGGCCGATCGTCGCGAACCTCCACATCGCCGCCCCGTCCGCCCGCGTCTCGCGCACTCCGCCGGTGCGGACCTCCGGGTCGAGCTGCGGCACGGAGCCGTCGAGTGCCGCGCTGAAGCCGATCACCGTGCCGTCGACGCCGGCGAAGCGCACCACGTGCTCGACGGGAACGCCGTCCGAACCGGTGATCCGCTTGGAGCGGGAGGTGACCCGGTAGGTGCCCGGCGACGGATCCACCGTGGAGGGGTGGACGGAGAAGGTGCGCCGGATCCGGCCGTCCTCCTCGACCAGCCACACCCGGTCCGCGTCCAGGGAGTACACCACCCGCGTGCCCTGACCGGAGCGGGCGGGAGGGGCCTCGGGGTTCCCCTTCTGGCCGGGCGTCCTGGGCGCGGACTGCGCGGTGCCCGGCTGCGCGGCGGCGCGCAGGCCGGCGGGGACGTTCTCCGCCGCCTGGTGACCGAGGTAGCCGACCGTCGCGAGCGCCGCCGCGGTCAGCCCCGCCACGATCGCCGAGCTGGTGCCTGCCACCGTCGTCACCTCTGTCCTGTCCGTACCGTTTCGGCCCGTCCTGTACGCACGTGTTCCGGACGGTAGCAGTCCGTGACCGGCCGGACCGTGCGGCCGTGGCGAAGGCGCGGGAGCCGTAGGCTGTTTGCGTGCTCTTGCTCGCTCTGGATACCGCCACCCCTGCCGTCACGGTCGCCCTGCACGACGGCGACGACATCATCGCCTCGTCGAGCCAGGTGGACGCCCGCCGGCACGGTGAACTGCTGCTCCCGGCGATCGACCGGGTCCTCGCCGACGCCGGCCGCAAGCTGGACGCCGTCACCGGCATCGTCGTCGGCATCGGGCCGGGGCCCTACACGGGCCTGCGCGTCGGCCTGATGACCGCGGACACCTTCGGGCTCGCGCTCGGCGTCCCCGTGCACGGCGTGTGCACGCTGGACGCGCTGGCCTACGCGGCCGACCTGCCGGGGCCCTTCGTCGTGGCGACCGACGCCCGCCGCAAGGAGGTCTACTGGGCCCGCTACGCGGACTCCCGCACCCGGGTCACCGGCCCGGCCGTCGACCGGCCCGCCGACATCGCCGAGCAGGTCAGGGACCTGCCCGCGGTCGGCGCGGGGGCGCTGCTGTATCCGGAGACCTTCCCCAGGGCGCACGAGCCCGAGCACGTGTCCGCGGCCGCCCTGGCCCGGCTCGCCGCCGAGCGGCTGGCCGCCGGTGAGGAGCTGCCCGCACCGAGGCCGCTGTATCTGCGGCGGCCCGACGCCCAGGTCCCCAAGAACTACAAGGTGGTCACCCCCAAGTGACCGGAACCGACACCGTCGTGCTGCGCGAGATGCGCTGGTGGGACATCGAACCCGTGCTGGAGCTGGAACGGGAGCTGTTCCCCGAGGACGCCTGGTCCCGGGGGATGTTCTGGTCCGAGCTGGCCCACTCCCGCGGCCCCGGGGCGACCCGCCGCTATGTCGTGGCCCAGGAGGGCGACCGGATCGTCGGCTACGCGGGGCTCGCCGCCTCCGGCGGTCAGGGCGACATCCAGACCATCGCGGTCGCCCGCGACCACTGGGGCAGCGGCCTCGGCTCGCGGCTGCTGACCGAGCTGCTGCGGGCGGCGACCGCCTTCGAGTGCTCCGAGGTGATGCTGGAGTGCCGGATCGACAACGTCCGCGCCCAGAAGCTCTACGAGCGCTTCGGCTTCGAGGTCATCGGCGTCCGGCGCGGCTACTACCAGCCGGGCAATGTGGACGCGCTGGTGATGCGCCTGTCCGACCCTTCCACCTCTGTCCCACCGGCCTTCCGGTGAACGGCGTACAAGGAACCGAGATCAATGGCTGACGAACCCCTGGTCCTGGGGATCGAGACCTCCTGCGACGAGACCGGCGTCGGCATCGTCCGCGGCACCACGCTGCTGGCGGACGCGGTCGCCTCCAGCGTCGACGAGCACGCCCGCTTCGGCGGTGTCGTCCCCGAGGTGGCGTCGCGGGCGCACCTGGAGGCGATGGTGCCGACGATCGAACGCGCGCTGAAGGAGGCCGGGGTGAGCGCGCGGGACCTGGACGGCATCGCCGTCACCGCCGGCCCGGGGCTCGCCGGTGCGCTGCTGGTCGGCGTCTCGGCGGCGAAGGCGTTCGCCTACGCCCTCGGCAAGCCCCTGTACGGCGTCAACCACCTCGCCTCGCACATCTGCGTCGACCAGCTCGAGCACGGTCCGCTGCCCGAGCCGACCATGGCGCTGCTGGTCTCCGGCGGGCACTCCTCGCTGCTGCTGTCCGCCGACATCACCACCGATGTCCGCCCGGTGGGCGCCACCATCGACGACGCGGCCGGCGAGGCCTTCGACAAGATCGCCCGCGTGCTCGACCTCGGCTTCCCCGGCGGCCCGGTCATCGACCGGTACGCGCAGGAGGGCGACCCGGACGCGATCGCCTTCCCGCGCGGCCTGACCGGGCCGCGCGACCCGGCGTACGACTTCTCCTTCTCCGGGCTGAAGACGGCCGTGGCCCGCTGGATCGAGGCCAAGCGGGCGGCCGGCGAGGAGGTGCCGGTGCGCGATGTGGCGGCCTCCTTCCAGGAGGCGGTGGTGGACGTGCTCACCCGCAAGGCCGTGCGCGCCTGCAAGGACGAGGGCGTCGACCATCTGATGATCGGCGGCGGGGTGGCCGCAAACTCGCGGCTGCGGGCGCTGGCCCAGGAGCGCTGCGAGGCGGCCGGGATCCGGCTGCGCGTGCCGCGCCCCAAGCTGTGCACCGACAACGGGGCGATGGTGGCCGCGCTGGGCGCCGAGATGGTGGCCCGGAACCGGCCCGCCTCCGACTGGGAGCTGTCGGCCGACTCCTCGCTGCCGGTCACCGACCCGCATGTGCCGGGGGAGGCCCACACCCACGACCAGGTGCACGAGCTCAGCACGGAGAACCTGTACTCGTGACGGGCAAGGAGAACGCGTACTCGTGACGGTCGCGTTGATGTGGGAGGCGCGGGCGGTGCCCGGCCGGGGCGGCGAGCTGCTTCAGTGGGCGCGGGCGCAGCGGCTGGACCCCGGCCCGCTGCGCCGGGAGACCTTCCGGGCGCCGCAGGACCGGGTCCTCGTGATCACCTGGTGGGACGCCCCGTACGACGCGGAGCTGCCCGAACTGCCCGAGCCGGACAGCGCGTTGGTCACCCGCGCGGTGCACCGGTGGCGGTTCGAGTCGGTGGGCACCGGCTGAACCGCACCGCCCGCCGGGTCCTCAGAACCGCTTCCGGGCGGACACGGAAACGGGTCAGACGCGCGGGAGCAGGCCGATCGGCCGGGTCTCGTCCACGTACACCAGCCCGCCGAGCGGAGCACATTGACCTGGTCCGGGGGACGGGGCCAGTGTGTGCCGATCTCCCGCTTGGGCCGGGTGACGCCCAGCCAGGCGCGGGCGGCGGCCGGTGCGGTGCGCAGATCGATGAACCAGTCGGGGTGACTGACCCGGTCCAGCGTCTCCTCCACCGAGCCGGGGGCGATCGGGCCCGAGGAGAACGTCTTCACGTCCGCGTCACTCGGCGGAGCGGCGGACCACCCCCAGGGATCACCCCGCTCCGCCGGTCCCCTCCACCCCCGAGCCCTTCAGGACGCCCGGGCTGTCCGGGAGCACCGACACCTCCGTCTCGCATCGCAGGCGACGGTCCGGCCCCAGCTGTCGCGTCTCGCCGGTGAGGGTGAGCCGGGCGGTGTGGCGCACCTCCGCGCTGGAGGCCGCCAGGCGCAGTTCCAGGTCGCCCGGTTCGACGATGCGCACGCCCCTGCGGTCGGTGAACGCCGCCAGGTCCGCGTGGAAGCGGAAGGTGACCCGGGCCGCCGCCCCCGGGTCCAGCTCGACCCGCTGGTAGCCGATCAGGCGCATGTCGGGGCGGGTCACCGACGCCACCGGGTCGTGGAGGTACAGCTGCACCACCTCGGCGCCCGCGCGGTCGCCGGTGTTGCGGACGGTCAGCGAGACGTCGTACGCCCCGTCCGTCGCGATCGCGGCCGGGGTGCCGCCGGTGAAGTCCTCCCAGGCGAACGTGGTGTAGGAGCGGCCGTGGCCGAAGGCGTACAGCGGGGTCGGGTCGAGGCTGCTGACCTCGCCGGCCAGGCCCAGCGGAGGCTGGAGGTAGGTCCAGGGCTGCCCGCCGGGGACGCGCGGCACGCTGACCGGCAGGCGGCCGGAGGGGTTGACCCGGCCGGACAGCACGCCCGCCACCGCCGGGCCGCCCTCCTCGCCCGGGAAGAAGGCCTGGACGACAGCGCCGAGGCGCCCGTCCCAGCGGCCCAGCGCGTACGGGCGCCCGGTGAGCAGCACCAGCACCACCGGCACGCCCGTGGCGATCAGCGCGTCCAGCAGCTCGGCCTGCACCCCGGGCAGGCTCAGGTCGCTCACGTCGCAGCCCTCGCCCGAGGTACCGCGGCCGAACAGGCCCGCCCGGTCGCCCAGCACCACCACGCACACGTCCGCCTCGGCGGCCCGCGCCACGGCCTCCTCGAAGCCCGAGGTGTCCGGGCCGGAGGTGTCGCAGCCCTCGGCGAACGTCACCTTGGCGTCGGGCAGTTCGGTGCGCAGGGCGTCCAGCACCGTCGGAATGTCGATGCCCAGGGGGACACCGGGGTGGTGGGTGAGGACATGGGAGGGGAAGGAGTAGCAGCCCAGCATCGCCAGCGCGTCGGCGGCGCGCGGGCCGACGACCGCGATCCGGGCCTCGGGGGCGAGCGGGAGCAGCCCGCCGGGGTTGTCCAGCAGCACCACCGACTCCTCGGCGAGGCGGCGGGCCAGGGCACGGTTCCCGGTGGAGTCCAGGTCGAGGGGTGCGGTCGGCTCGGGCGTCCAGTCCTCGTCGAGCAGGCCCAGTTCGCACTTCTGCAGCAGCACCCGGCGGGCCGCCCGGTCCACCAGTTCCTCGGGGATCTCGCCCGCGCGGACCGCGGCCACCAGGGGGGCGCCGTAGCACTTGAGGGTGGGCAGCTCGACGTCGATGCCGGCCAGCAGGGCCGCGTGCGCCGCCTCGGCGTCGCTGCCCGCGACCCGGTGCAGGGTCTCGAGGAAGCCGATGCCGAAGTAGTCGGCGACGACGGTGCCGGTGAAGCCCCACTCCTCGCGCAGCAGCCGGGTGAGCAGCCCCGGGTCGGCGGAGGCGGGCACCCCGTCGGTCTCGGTGTAGGCGGCCATCACCGAGCGGGCCCCGCCCTCGCGCAGCGCCATCTCGAACGGCGGGAGCGTGACGTCGGCGAGCTCCCGCACGCCCGCCCGCACCGGCGCCAGGTTCCGCGCCCCGGCCGAGGAGGCGTACCCGGCGAAGTGCTTCAGCGTGGCGATCACCCCGGCCGACTCCAGGCCGCGCACATAGGCCGTGCCGATCGTGCCGACCAGGTACGGGTCCTCGCCGATGGTCTCCTCCACCCGGCCCCAGCGCGGGTCGCGGACCACGTCCAGGACGGGCGCGAGGCCCTGGTGGACGCCGGCCGCGCGCAGGTCGTGGCCGATGCGGCGGGCCATCTCCTCCACCAGGGCGGGGTCGAAGCTCGCGCCCCAGGCGAGCGGCACGGGGTAGGCGGTGGCCTGCCAGGCGGTGAACCCGGCCAGGCACTCCTCGTGCGCGACCGCCGGGATGCCGAACCGCCCCGCCGCCGCGATCTGCCGCTGCGCACGGGCCAGCGCCTGCGCGCCGAGGTCCGGGTCGACGGGGGCGGTGCCGAAGGAGCGGGTGATCTGGCCGAGGCCCCGGGTGATCAGTTCGTCCCAGTCGTAGTCGGAGCTCATGTCGTGCTGGTGCGGTGCGACGCCCTCGCCGTCCGTGTCGGCGCCCACCCACACGCCGTACAACTGGGCGGTCTTCTCCTCCAGGGTCATCCGGGAGAGCAGGTCGTCGACGCGGGCGGCGGCGGGCAGGCTCGGGTCACGCCAGGGCGCGGTGGTCATGAAGCTCCTGTCGGGTGGACGGACGGCCCTCTCACGAACGTTCCTCGCGGACGTTCACCTTGACTGGGTTCGAAGTGACTGGGGTTCGAGGTGACTTGGGTTGAAGTGGCTCGGGTTGAAGTGGCTCGGGTTGAAGTGGCTAGGTTCGAATGTTTCGAAGCATTCATCGAATGTTCCGGGAACCTATGGCGCCTCGGAGACTTCGTCAAGGGGTTCTGCGGGGATACGATCGCGGCCATGAGTTCCTCGCAGCCCGCAGAAACCCGGACGCAAGGGCGCGGCGGCCAGACCGCGACGCTCGCCGAGATCGCCCGGGAGGCCGGTGTCTCGGCGCCGACTGTTTCGAAGGTCCTCAACGGTCGCGCCGATGTCGCCCCGGCCACCCGCAGCCGGGTCGAGCAGCTGCTGCGGGATCACGGCTACCGCCGCCGGCGCGCCGAGGCCACCCGTTCACCCCTGATCGACCTGGTCTTCCACGAGCTGGAGAGCGCCTGGGCGATGGAGGTCATCCGGGGTGTGGAGAACGTGGCGCGGGACGCCGGGCTGAGCGTGGTGCTCTCCGAGAGCGCGGGCCGGCTCACCCCCGGCCGCACCTGGGCCGACCAGGTCGCCGCCCGCCGCCCGTACGGCGTGATCCTGGTGCTCTCCGGCCTGGACGAGGCCGGGCGGGCGCTGCTGACCAGCCGTTCCATCCCGTTCGTGGTGATGGACCCGGCGGGCGACCCGGGCACCGACGTGCCCTCCATCGGCGCCACCAACTGGCAGGGCGGGCTGGCCGCCACCCGGCATCTGATCGAGCTGGGGCACACCAGGATCGGGGCGATCAGCGGGCCCACGCACATGATGTGCAGCCGCGCCCGCATCGACGGCTACCGCGCCGCGCTGGAGACCGCGGGCCTGCCCGTCGACCCGGCGCTGATCCTCACCGGGGACTTCCACCACGAGGCCGGCTACCGGCAGGGTCTCGCCCTGCTGCAACGGGAGGACCGGCCCACCGCCGTGTTCGCCGGCAACGACCTGCAGGCGCTCGGGTTCTACGAGGCCGCCCGCGAGCTGGGGCTGCGCATCCCGGAGGACGTGAGCGTGGTCGGGTTCGACGATCTGCCGGTGGCCCGCTGGGTGGGGCCGCCGCTGACCACGGTGCGGCAGCCGCTGACCGAGATGGCGGAGGCGGCGGCCAAGCTGGTGCTGGACCTGGCCAAGGGCGCCGGCCAGCAGACGGCGACCCGCGTGGAGCTGGCCACCAGCCTGGTGGTGCGCAGCAGTACGGCGGCGCCGGCGGGAGCGTGAGACGCGGGCCGCTGAGGCCGGCCGACGGGTCTGCGAAAGTTTCGGGCACGGGTGCGCAAGGTCGCCTGCGACGGCGCCCGGGGGGCGGGCGGAGGCAACGCAAGCAGCGTTCACCAGACGCGCGGAAGCAGCGCTCACCGAACGCGCGGAAAATTTTCCGGCGAGCGTGTCGATCCAGGCGTCTCCCGTTCGACGCAGGGGTGAGAGGCCGGGAGGGACCCGGCCCGCGCGCGCTGCTGCTGCGGCGGGCAGCGGAGCTGCCGGGGCGAGCCGAGCCGCCGCGGGGGGCGCGGGAGAGCGGCGGCTGACGGCTGATCAGCCGGCCGGACGGCCGAGCAGCATGGCCGGGGCCCCGGCGACCCGGGTGAGGAAGACCGTGACGGCCTCGCTGCCGTGCGGCTTGGGCAGCACCTTGCGGCGCAGTTCCTCCGGTTCCACCGCCGAGCCGCGCTTCTTGACGGTGAGGGTGCCGACCCCGCGCTCCCGCAGCAGCGCCTTCAGCTTCTTGGCGTTGAAGGGGAGCCGGTCGGTGATCTCGTAGGCGGTCGCGTAGGGCGTGGGGCGGTGCTCGTCGGCGGTGATGTAGGCGATGGTCTCGTCGATCAGGCCGCCGCCGAGCTCCTCGGCCACCTCGGCGACCAGATGGGCGCGGATGACAGCGCCGTCGGGTTCGTAGAGGTACCGGCCGGGCGGGCGCACCGCCGGGTCGGGCAGGCCGCGGGAGACCAGGGTGCGCGGGCCGGGCAGCAGCGTGGCGCGGAAGGCGCCCTTGGTCCGGCGCGCGCCGAACCACAGCACGGCCTCCTTGACGTCCCCGCCGTCCGAGATCCACTCGGCCTCGGCGTCGTCCGGGATCGCCTCGTGCGGGACGCCGGGCGCGATCTTCAGCGCGGCGGCGAGCGGTGCCGTGCGCGCCGCCCCGATCGCCCAGGACAGCGGGGGCGAGTAGGCCTCGGGGTCGAAGATCCGGCCCCGGCCGCCGCGCCGTGCCGGGTCGGCGAAGACCGCGTCGTACCCGGCCGTGTCGACCCGGGTGACGTCGTCCTCCCGCACCTCGATCAGGTCTGCCAGGCCGAGAGCCTCCGCGTTGGCCCGTGCCGCCGCCGCGGTGAGCGGGTCGCGGTCCACCGCCAGCACCCGGATCCCGGCGCGGGCCAGGGCGATGGCGTCCCCGCCGATCCCGCAGCACAGGTCGGCCACCGAGGTCACGCCGAGCTCGGCGAACCTCCGCGCCCGGTAGGCCGCCACACTCGCCCGCGTCGACTGTTCGACCCCGTTCGCGGTGAAGAACATCCGGCGGGCGTCCTCCTCGCCGAACTTGGCCACCGCCCGCTGCCGCAGCCGCGCCTGGGTGAGCGCCGCGGACACCAGCTCGGCGGGGTGCTCGCGGCGCAGCCGGGTGGCGACGGCGAGTTCGTCCGCCGGGGCGGTGTCGCGCACCTCCTCCAGCAGAGCGCGGCCTTCGGGGGTGAGGAGCGGGGCGAGGTCGTTCACCGGCTCATTGTGGGCCAGTCGGTGGACCGGGCGCCTCCGGCCGCGGTGTCGGACCGGATCAAGGGCGGCGGGCTGGGAGGATCCGGGCCCATGCGAGTAGTACGACAAAACGATGAAAAGAGGGCGCGGGGTGCGTGGCCGGGGCGGGGCACCCTGGGGCGGGTGCGGGTCGCGCTCGTCGTCCTCGCCCTCGCCGCCCTCGCCCCCGGCTGCGGACGCGGCGAGGCCCCGCCCGCGAGCGGCGAACGGCCCCTGAACGCGCCCCCGGCCCGCGCGCTCGACTCCTATGCCACCAAGCTGCGCGCCGCGCAGGCCGCACGCGCCGCCGCCGCGAAACGCTGGGGGCTGAAGAAGGTGCCGCTTCCCGCCCCGCCGCCGCCGGAGAAGAAGCCGCACATCACCACCCGCGAGGGCTTCGAGGTGGACGGCCACCGGCGCCTCGGGCTCCCGCCGGTCTTCACCACCGTCCCCACCAAGAAGAAGATCGTCTTCCTCACCATCGACGACGGCGCCGAGAAGGACCCGAAGTTCCTGCGGATGATGAGCGAGCTGCGGATCCCCTACACCGCCTTCCTCAGCGACTACGTCATCGACGACGACTACGCCTACTTCGAGCGGATGCAGGACCGCGGCGTCACCCTCAACAACCACACCCTCCACCACCCCTACCTGCCCGCCCTGTCCTACGCCCGCCAGAAGCGCGAGATCTGCGGCATGCAGGAGGTCATCGAGAAGCGCTACGGCACCCGCCCCGTCCTCTTTCGCCCGCCCTTCGGCAACTACAACAAGGACACGCTCCGCGCCGCCAGACGCTGCGGCATCGAGTACGTGCCCCTGTGGAACGAGGAGGTCTTCACCGACCGCTGGGAGTACCGCGAATGGGACCGCGAACTGCGCCCCGGCGACATCGTGCTGACCCACTTCCGCGGCACCGACCACTGGGACGGCACCATGCGCGACATGGTCCGCCGCTTCCTGAACAAGGTCACGGCCGAGGGATACGCGGTGGCCCGCCTGGAGGACTACCTGTGAGGCCCCGCGCCCGCGGCCCGGCGGTGGCGGCCCTCGCGCTGCTGCTCGCCGCGGGCTGCGGCGGCCCCGTGCAGCACCGGGCGGCGACGGCCGGGGACGGCGCCGGCCAGCCGGCCGGCAACAGCACGGCACCCCCTGCCGGCACGCGCCAGCCCGCCGCCGCGCTCCCGCCGGTCGTCGACCGCGTCCGCACCACCGACAGAGTCGTCTTCCTGACCTACGACGACGGCGCCGAACGCGACCCCCGCCTCATCGGCCTCGTCCGCGAACGGCGCCTGCCGGTCAGCCTCTTCCTCACCGACAGCGTGGTGGGCCCCGGCTACGCCCACTTCGCCCGGCTGCGCGCGGTCGGCGCGAGCCTGCAGAACCACACCCTCGACCACACCGCCCTGCGCGGACTGCCGTACGCCGGCCAGCGCGCGGAGATCTGCGGCCAGCAGCGCAAGCTCACCTCCCGCTTCGGTGTCCGCCCCCGCCTGTTCCGCCCGCCCTACGGCACGTACGACGCGACGACCCTGCGCGCCGCCGCCGACTGCGGCATCACGGCGGTCGTGCTGTGGCGGGTGAGCCTGGACGGGAACGGCGAACTCACCTACGCCGAGGGCCCGAAGGAGCTGAAGCCCGGCGACATCGTCTCCGTCCCCTCGGCCGACCTGCCGTCGCTGTCCCTGGCGGACCGGACGAGGCGTCTGCTGGAGGAGGCCGGCCGGCGCGGCCTGCGGGTGGCCCGGCTGGAGGACTACCTCTTCCCGGAGTGAACCCCTGGGCGCGAACCCGTGGCCGACGCGCCGTCGCCAATTGGCACTCCGCTTGACCGAGTGCTAATCGCAGTCATAGTCTCGGCTCTGGCACTCCCCGGTGGAGAGTGCCAACCACGCGACGGGCAGGTCCGGCACCCGCGACGACGGATCGACCTGGTCGCCACCTCAGACAGTTAACCCCGTGAGATCTCCGAAGGGGGAGGTCGG
Source organism: Streptomyces thermocarboxydovorans (assembly GCF_039524635.1). Lineage (NCBI taxonomy): Bacteria > Bacillati > Actinomycetota > Actinomycetes > Kitasatosporales > Streptomycetaceae > Streptomyces > Streptomyces thermocarboxydovorans. Next base: position 92,145 of record NZ_BAAAGU010000003.1, read on the forward strand.
ATCGTGACGACCGCCAGCTCCAAGGTTGCCATCAAGCCGCTCGAGGACCGCATCGTGGTCCAGCCGCTGGACGCCGAGCAGACCACGGCCTCTGGCCTGGTCATTCCGGACACCGCCAAGGAGAAGCCCCAGGAGGGCGTCGTCCTGGCCGTGGGCCCGGGCCGCTACGAGGACGGTAAGCGCATCGAGCTCGACGTCAAGGTCGGTGATGTCGTGCTCTACAGCAAGTACGGCGGCACCGAGGTGAAGTACAACAACGAGGAGTACCTCGTTCTCTCGGCCCGCGACGTCCTCGCGATCGTCGAGAAGTAATCACCTCGACGCACCTTTGCTCGACTGCGCCCCTGGCCCCCGCATCCCATAAGAAGCCGGGCGCCCGGGGCGCAGTGATTTCACCCAGAATTCCGAGAGGGCTCCCGCTGCCATGGCGAAGATCCTGAAGTTCGACGAGGACGCCCGTCGCGCCCTCGAGCGCGGCGTCAACAAGCTTGCCGACACGGTGAAGGTGACGATCGGCCCCAAGGGCCGCAACGTCGTCATCGACAAGAAGTTCGGCGCCCCCACCATCACCAACGACGGTGTCACGATCGCCCGCGAGGTGGAGATCGAGGACCCGTACGAGAACCTCGGCGCGCAGCTGGTGAAGGAGGTGGCGACCAAGACCAACGACATCGCGGGTGACGGTACGACCACCGCCACCGTGCTCGCCCAGGCCCTGATCCGTGAGGGGCTGAAGAACGTCGCCGCCGGCGCTTCCCCGGCAGCGCTGAAGAAGGGCATCGACGCGGCCGTGGCGGCCGTGTCCGAGGACCTGCTGGCCTCCGCCCGCCCGATCGACGAGAAGTCCGACATCGCCGCCGTCGCCGCGCTGTCCGCCCAGGACCAGCAGGTCGGCGAGCTGATCGCCGAGGCGATGGACAAGGTCGGCAAGGACGGTGTCATCACCGTCGAGGAGTCCAACACCTTCGGTCTGGAGCTGGACTTCACCGAGGGCATGGCCTTCGACAAGGGCTACCTGTCGCCGTACTTCGTGACGGACCAGGAGCGCATGGAGGCCGTCCTGGACGACCCGTACATCCTCATCCACCAGGGCAAGATCTCCGCCATCGCCGACCTGCTGCCGCTGCTGGAGAAGGTCATCCAGGCCAACTCCTCCAAGCCGCTGCTGATCATCGCCGAGGACGTCGAGGGCGAGGCGCTGTCCACCCTGGTCGTCAACAAGATCCGCGGCACCTTCAACGCCGTCGCCGTCAAGGCGCCCGGCTTCGGTGACCGCCGCAAGGCGATGCTGCAGGACATGGCCGTCCTCACCGGCGCCACCGTGGTCTCCGAGGAGGTCGGCCTCAAGCTCGACCAGGTCGGCCTGGACGTGCTCGGCTCCGCCCGCCGCGTCACCGTCACCAAGGACGAGACCACGATCGTCGACGGCGCCGGCAAGAAGGAGGACGTCGAGGGCCGCGTCGCCCAGATCAAGGCGGAGATCGAGACCACCGACTCCGACTGGGACCGCGAGAAGCTGCAGGAGCGTCTCGCCAAGCTGGCCGGCGGCGTGTGCGTCATCCGCGTGGGTGCCGCCACCGAGGTCGAGCTGAAGGAGCGCAAGCACCGTCTGGAGGACGCCATCTCCGCGACCCGCGCCGCGGTCGAGGAGGGCATCGTCTCCGGTGGTGGCTCCGCGCTGGTCCACGCCGCCAAGGTCCTGGAGAACAACCTCGGCAAGTCCGGTGACGAGGCCACCGGTGTCGCGGTCGTCCGCAACGCCGTCGTCGAGCCGCTGCGCTGGATCGCCGAGAACGCCGGCCTCGAGGGCTACGTGATCGTCTCCAAGGTGGCCGAGCTCGAGAAGGGCAGCGGCTACAACGCCGCCACCGGCGAGTACGGCGACCTGATCAAGGCCGGCGTCATCGACCCGGTCAAGGTCACCCGCTCCGCCCTGGAGAACGCCGCCTCCATCGCCTCCCTGCTTCTGACGACCGAGACCCTGGTCGTCGAGAAGAAGGAAGAGGAGGAGCCGGCCGCCGCGGGCCACGGCCACGGCCACGCCCACTGAGCCACACGCTCGCAGAAGGCCCGGCACCCAGCATCCCTGTGCTGGGTGCCGGGCCTTCGCCGTGCCCGCGGTGCCGTCCGCCGATCATGGAACCGCCGGACCACGCACCAGCGACCTATCGTTGGGCGGCTCGTCGGGTGGCTGCGCGGGAGAAGAGATCGGCCAGAGGGGGAGGGGCCATGCACCACACGCTCTACTCGGAACGCTCCCGGAATCCATTCGCCCGGACCGTGCAGCTCACCGAGGACGGCCTGCGCAAGGGCGGCCGGACCACCCCTCTCCACGAACTGAACCTCGCCGCCATGGCCGAGGCCTACCTGCGCGGCAGCTGGCTCGGCGGCTGCGGCACCGAACGCCCCCTGGACCACCTGCCGCAGGGTCCCGGCATCGTCCCCGTCACCCGCATCACCGGCACCACCAAACCCTGGAAGGTGCGCCGGGCAGCCGAATTCGCCCGCGCCCTCGGTGAACTCGCCGTCCGCCGCTGCGGCGGCGCCGAGCAGGTGAGCGCCCTGGCCGGCCGGGCCCGCGTGGAAGGCGTACCGCTGTGGATGGCGCGCCGCTACGCCCCCGGCCCCGCCGGACCGGTGGCCGTCGCGGTGGACCGGCGCCTGGTCCGCGTGGACGTCTGGGGCCCGCAGGCCCCCGCCGTCCGCCTCAGGGCACCCCACGGCTTCCTCGGCGACCGGTCCGCACCGGGCGCCGGCCTGGTCATGACCGTCGGTGACGTCACCGCCCGGCTCGTCCTGCAGAAGAAGCTCCGCAAGTCCAAGAGCCGGGTCGGGATCCAGCTGCCCGACCGGCAGTGGACGCTGGGCCGCGAGAACGCCATCAGCTCCTGGCTGGAGCGCGACGGCCACCGCGTCGCCCTGCTCACCCGCCCGCCGCGCCGCCCCACTCCCGCCGCGCCCGGCGACGTACTGCTCCCGCTCGCCACCGTCGATCTCGCCGGCTCCGACCCCCTGGACGCCGTCATGGCCCACGCCGTCGCCGTCTCCTTCGGCCTCGGCGACACCACGGGCCTCGCCAGATTCCGCCGCACCCGCACCCCGCCGCAGAGCCCTTCTGAATGGGACGGTCTGGGCGTGGCCGCTGGTGTGTATGGCCCTCGCCATGGCCGTCGATGTGCGGCGCCTCCAACAGGGCAAACGTGTGGTGCCGGCCGTCCTGCTCTCCTCCGAACGCGCTGATGGTGACAGCGCGGCAGCCCTGCTGCGATACGCGGCCTGGCGCCTGCCGTGGACGCTGCTGATCGTCCTTCGTTACGTCGAGCTGCGGCGGTCACTGCTGTACGCCGCAGCCGTCGCGCCGCACGACCCTGCCGCCAGCGAACTCGGTTCCATCCTCACGGGAATCACTGCGCGCATGGACGCTTCCGACAACCAGGCGGCCTGGCGGTCGGTCAACATCCGTGCCTGGCTGAGGGGAAGGCGCAGGTCTCGCACTTCCCGAGCGTGGTGGCTCCGGCTGATTCCGTGTCTCCTCATGCTGCCGTCGCTGGTGTTCCTGGGCGTCGGCTCGTTCACCTCCACCGCTGGTCTCCAGGAGTACTTCACGACGGGGCAGGGGCCGACGATCCTCATGGGGTTCGCCATCGCCGCCCTCGCCTGGATCGCTTACCAGCTGATCGTCCTGTTACGGGTCTGGCGGCAGGCTTCGTCCCAGCCCGTGGCGGAGTTGCTGGCCACACATCGCTTCCGCTGCGGCACCGCGGCAGGAGCGGCCACGGCAGGAACCTTCCTGCTGTGGCGGGGACTCGGGTCGGCCGGCCCCGACGGCAGAAGTATCGAGACCCTGCATCTGCTCGAGGCGCTGGACACATTCTTCGTATACCTCGGCTTCGCTCTTCTCCTGCTCTCCCTGCTGGCCCTGTTCCCACCCACCGGCTTTGCGCTGGCCGGAGGCGGTGCAGTCGGTGCGATCACAGCCCCAGCCGCCCTATACGCGGGTGCCCTCGGGATCGCAGGGGTTGTGCTGCTCGCAGTCGGCGCGGGGGGTTCGGGGGCGGGCGGAACGGGCGGTGGCCCTCGCAGAAGCGTTCCACAGTGGCTACGTGACCAATGGAATGAGGGGCAAAATTTCAACAAGGCAAATTGGCATCGTTACCCGGCTAATGAGATTGACCTTGCGAATGGTAAACGACTCGACTCGTACTTACCCAAAAAGGAAATAGTCTCGCGCAAGCACACGCAGATAGCCGAGATCGCTCCGGACACTTTCAGAAAGTACTTGAACGAGATCAGGCAGAAATATAGGAGAGGTGTAAGGATTGCCGACACGCCCAAGGCGCGCGCGCAGTTTCCGCAACTGATCGGAACGCGCCTACAGGGCAAGTATGTGCTGGAGGTTCCTGTTCAATCCCGACCTGTGCCTGAATGGGCACTCAGGGAGGCAGCTCGCCGTCGGATAGAGATCAAGGATGTGCAGGGTAATGTCTATCGACTGCAGAAGGGTACGGGCTGAGATCAACCATGATCTGGACCTACTGTGAGGAATGGAACCCGCTCCTGGAGACCCCCATGGAGCCGCTCACGCCTGAACAGGCGAGGGCCCGGCACGCATCCGGTGAGCAGTACACCGCCGTCGCTTCCCCCAAGGAAGGCGCTGCGCCGGAAGTGCGTGTGGAAATGCAGCTGGAGGACGGCTACGTCGTGGTCGTCTTCATGGATGAGTACGGCCGCGACGCGATCGTCTACGAGTTCACCCTGATAGACGGGTCCCTGTTCCTGGAATCGGCCAGCGTGTACGGCTACGGATCCTCCCAGGAGCGCGGCGGATACGCGGACGCGGAAAGTGTCGAAACCTACGAATTCACCACCGAGGGCGTGGTGCAGCGCATGGTCGAGGAGGGCGGGGAGGGGACCACCGAGAGCCGGTACGGCATTGACGTTTCCAAGAACTGGGAACCTGTCCCGGAGTTCGGGGAGTACGCCTCGCTGATCCGGCGCGATCGCTGAGGGCGGCGGAAAGGCACCCCCTTGCGGGAGCGGGACTCGATGAGTTGAGCCCCGCTCGCCCGCCGACGACCGTCTCCTCTACAACTCCGTTGGTTCCAGGGCTCCCAGTCGGGCCATCAGGCCCAGGCGGTCGTACTGCCACCATCCCTCGGCGATCTTGCCGTGGCTGTCGAAGCGGAAGATGGTCGTGCCGGTCATGGAGACCTTCTTGCCGGTGGGCGGGATGCCGAGGAACTCGCCCTTGTGCGTCGCGTCCCAGGACCACCGGGTGCAGACCCGGTCGCCCTCGGCGATCTGGTCCTCGATCCGCATCGTGAAGTCGAAGCCGCCGCGCCAGACGTCCATCTCGCGCCGGAAGTGGTCCAGCCCGATGATGTCCTGCTCATTGGCGGGATCATGGTCGTGGTAGTGCTCGGCGAACAGCCCGGCCATCGGCGACAGATCGCCCTCGCTCTGCAGCACCTCGAAGAACCGTCGCGCCGCGTCCGCGTTGAGCTGCGCGTCCCGCACCACGTCGAGGTCGGTGAATGTCGGCGTCTCCTCGCAGAGCGCCACCATCTCCTGGAAGATCCGGTCCGTCTCCGGCAGCCCGGAATTGCGCATCGCCTCCTCGTACGACGGGAACTCCACGATCTCGACGACATGCGTGGCGTCCGAGTGGTCCTTGCCGACCATCGCGTGCGTCGCCGTCCGCTTGCCCTTGGTCTGCTCGACCCACTTGTCCAGGAGCCGGTCCATCTCCTCCAGCCGACTCGTCTTGCAGTCGATGAGCTGTACGAAGGTCATGGTGCCCACCTTTCCGGCCCCCCTGGTTCCGGATGTGTCAGCACCATCCTCCCACCGGGGCGCCCGGCCCACAGCTCGCGTGAGCCCTGCCAGGCCGGCTACCGCTGCCCCTCTGCCGAGCCCGTGCCGGCACGGGCCACGGCGAAGAGATCCGGACCGTGTGCGTTGACCAGCACGAGGTCCTGGTCGGCGGCCCGCCACAGCTCGGAGAGCCGCTCGTGGTTGGCCTGCACGGCGCGCCGGTCGTGGGCGACGACGCGTTCGATCTGGAGCCACGGCTTCGGCGCCTTGCTGCCGTCGACCTGCCCGCGGTGATAGAACGCATCCCCGACGTGCAGCACCCAGTGGTCGCCTGCGTTCACGGCGACTGCGGCGTGCCCGCGGGTGTGGCCGGGCAGGCTGATCAGCACGATGCCGGACGAGATTCCGGTGAGCTCCGAGGCGCGGCGAAGCCGCGCCAGGCGTTCGTCGTTTCCGGCGCGACACGTCCTAACCGCGTGCAAGGAACCGGACCGGCTCCGCGAGGAGAGCGCGAGCTGCCTCCGTGTCCGCCAGGCGTGCGGCCAGAGTGGCCTGTGCGACTCGTTGAGGGAGCGCCTCGGAGAACTTCAGGCCTCGTACCGCCCGCACGTCCACCTCGGGGAGGGTCAGACCCGTTCCGGCATCCGTCACGGCGGCTCGCCAGGTCTGCGGCGTCACATCGTCGCGCAACCGGATGAAGCGGTCGTCGATGATCCGGTGCGGCAGGACCACAGAGGAGAGCGACGCGGCCAGCGTGGCGTTCGCCCGGTGTCCGCCCCAGGTCCACCAGCGGATGTCGCTGTCGCCCCGGCGCGTGATGACCGTCCCGGCAGGGTGGACTACGTCCCGGTGCGTGTCCCGCGCCTCGGTCAGCTTCGCCTGCGCACGCCGGGTGAGGATCACGGGCGGATCGGTGCCCAGAAGGATTTCCCGGGCGGCACGAGTGAGGGTGTGGGAGCGCACGCGGTCCTGTCCGAAGCCGCTCCACTTGGCCCGCCCGCCCTCGTCGACCGGTTCCACGAAGCAGCGGCGGCGCCGCCAGTCGATATAGGTGACCAGCCAGCTCCGGCCGGCGAGCAGCAATTTGCGGGGACCTTCGACTTCCTCGGTCAGCAGGTCCGGGTCCGTACGGCCGATCTCTTTGCGCCCGCTGAGCACGGTGAACTCCGGCGGTGCGGTGAACGACGCCGTCAGGTTCATGAAATGCCGGTGTCCGAAGCGCCGTTCGGCCTCGGGCCCGATGAACAGAGTGCCCCCGTCACGGTCCAGATAGCCCTGTTCCACAAGATGCTGGACCACCGGCTCGGCGGCTCGCCCGAACGGCTCGAGGCCGCCCCACCACTCGGCCCACAGGTTCTCGCCGACTCGGTGTTCCTGCAGGCACAGGGCCAGGAGTTGCTGGGCCACGAGGTGGCGCGGGTCAGGGGGCGCGGTCACCGGTTCCACCCAACCGCGTGACCAGGCCAGCAACAGGGCAGCGGCTGCCAGGAATCCCGCGTCGTCCACGGCGAGAAACAGGCAGTTGCGGCGGGTGCCGGGCCGGCGCCCGGTACGGCCGAGGCGCTGGAGGAAGGACGCCACGGTGGCGGGCGCGTTCAGCTGAATGACGCGGTCGAGATCTCCCACGTCGATGCCGAGTTCGAGGGTGCTGGTCGACACGATCACGCAGTCCCGCGCTTCGGCGAAGGCCTGCTCGGCGCGTCGCCGTTCGTCGGCAGAGAGTGAGGCGTGGGAAAGGAAGGTGGTGACGCCGCGGAGCCGTAGCTGTTCGCCCAGCTCTTCGACGGTTCGCCGGCTTTCGCAGAACACCAGCCGTTTCTCGCCCTGGTGCAGGGCCGCCACGACCGTCGCGGCATTGGCGATCGAGCCGACGTAGTCCAGTTCGATGTCGCCGGGAGGCGGGACCGCGGAGGCCGCCCGCCCGCCGACGGCCGGAAGGGGCACGCCGGGTGCGATGACGTGGCCCGGCCGCTTTCCTCGCCCTGACCCCTGGAGCCAGTCGAGCAGTTCGGCCGGGTTTCCCACCGTGGCGGACAGACCGATGCGCTGCACCGGGCGCTCGGCGATCCGCTGGAGCCGTTCGAGTACGGCGAGCAGATGCCAGCCCCGGTCGTCACCCGCGAAGGCGTGCACCTCGTCCACTACGACACTGTGCAGGCCGGAGAAGAACGCCCGGTGGTCCACATGGGTACTGACCAGCATCGCTTCCAGCGACTCCGGCGTGGTGAGCAGCAGATCCGGCCGCTGCGTCAGGATGCGTCGGCGTCTGCTCGTCGCGATGTCACCGTGCCACAGCTCAGCTGTCCTGCCCACCCAGCCCGTGTAGGTCTCCAACCTCGGGTGCAGGTTGTTCAGCAGCGCCTTGAGAGGCGTGACGTACAGGATGCCCGTACCTTTCCACCCCTGCCGCTGGGCCCGGGTGAGCAGAGGGAAGGCGGCTGCCTCGGTCTTGCCGCCGGCGGTGGGCGCGAGGAGCACGGCGTCATGGCCGGACAGCAATGGGCCGATGGCTTCCTGCTGCAGGGGCCGCAGGGACCGCCAGCCGAGCGTGTTCACAATGTGGTGGGTGAGGATCGGGTCGAGCAGGTCCAGCGCGTCGGCGCTCATGGCAGCTCCAGGTCCACGTCCCCGGCACTCGCGGCCGCGTTGCGTTCCACCTCGTCCAGTTCTGCGGTGTTCACCGTCAGCTTGTAGTGGACGCGGGGGTCGAACTCCTCGAACGTGTCGATCCGGTCGAGAACATCGGCGACCAGCTTGCGCAGGTACAGCCGGGGCGCGATCCCGGCCTTGCCGCCCAGAGTGCCGGTGACCGCGCGGGCCAGCTCGTCGAGGTAGGCGTCATCGGCGCGTCCGGCGATCCGCTCGGGGTTGCGGGCGGTGGCTTCATACACACTTCGTACCTTGCGGCCCAATTCACCGAGGGACGCAAGGTCGAAGCCGGGCAGGCGCAGCTGGACCGCGCGGGGGGAGTCGAACCGAGGGTCCGTGGTGAAGTCCGTGGCCAGCCGCTGGGCGAGCGGTGCCAGACGCTGTACGCCCTGCTGTCCGTCGTAGAAGGCCGGAGTGCCGGTGATGACGAGGAACAGTCCGGGGAACCGGCCCGCGTCGATCTCGTCCAGCAACTGGCGCAATGCGTTCAGGGACTTCTCCCGTACGTCACCGCGCACCCGCTGCAGCGTCTCCACCTCGTCCAGGACGAGCAGCAGCCCTGGATGTCCGCAGTCGCGCAGGACCGTCAGCAGTCCCTGAAGGAAGCCGAGCGCCGCGAAATGGTCGAGATCACCGCGAACGCCGGCGGCCCGCTTGGCGGAGGCTGCCACAGACTTCTGACCGCCCAGCCACGCGATCAGGGCCTCGGCCCGGGCCCCGTCGCCGTCGGCGACTGCCGCCCGGTAGCCCCGCAGCGCTGCCGAGAAGGCGGGCGTGGTGCGCGCCACCTCGGCGAGCCGCGCCTCCAGCAGGTCGTCGACGGCGCGGCCGAGAGCGGCCTCGTCGTCCTCGTCCGCCTCGCCCGCGGCGAGGACCTCCTCCTCCAGCGCGTAGAACCAGGAGTCGATCACCGCGCGCAGCGCGGACGGCGGATGCGTGGCCGTGGCCAGCCGTTCCGTGAGCCGCCGGTAGACCGTCTCCAGGCGGTGCAGAGGTGTCTCCGTCTCGGAGATCTGCACCTCGCTCACGGCAAGCCCCCGCCGTTTGGCGCGCTCGGCGAGCCAGCGGGCGAAGAACGTCTTGCCGGAGCCGTATTCGCCGCGGAGCGCGTGGAAGGCGGAACCGCCGCGGGCCACCGTGGTGAGGTCGTCCTCCAGCGCGTCGGCGAACCGGTCCAGGCCGACGGCGAACAGGCCGAGACCCTGCTGCGGTACGGTGCCGCGGCGCAGCGCGTCGATGACGTCCCGGGCGCGGGCGGCGCTGATCCCGGTGACACCGGCCGGGGGTGGGGGCGGAGTGGTCACGGTGCGTTGCCTTCCGGGAACTGCTGCCGCAGCAGCTCCCTCTCGAGGTGAACGGTGCGGCCCGATTCGATCAGCTGCAGCACGGGGTAGCCGTCGATGTTGAGGAGCCGTTCGAGCATGGTGACGAACCGCTGCGGGTTGCGTTCCGACCTGCCGGTGGCGGCCTGCGCGGCAGCGGCCACGGCGGCCGGGGACAGCTTGCCGCCGGCGCCCAGCAGGGCGTCGAGCGCGGCAGCCACCGCGGCGTTGCTCGGTGCGTTCCGCACGAACTCGCGTTGCGCCTCGTACGCCTTGCTGCGCACGGTCCGCTCGCCGGGCGTGCCGTGTCCGGGCTGCGGGAAGAGCCCTTCGGACTGGGGTTGCTGTTTCCGCGTTTCCTTGCCGCGGGACACCGGAGCAGGCGCGGTCGCTCGCGGGGTTTCCTGACCGCTGGTCCACCAGTCAGGGGCGGTGTTCTCCGCGGGGAGGGCCGTCCAGCCGGACGGGATCTCGCTGCCGGACGGCACGAACGCCAGGACCGGCACCGTCACTTCGGCGAGCGCGGCCCCTCCGTGGTAACCGGCCTGGCGGGCGGTGTACCGCAGGTCGTCGCGCCACGCGGCGGTGATCCGTCCGCCGGCGGTGAGTACGCGCGGGCCGGACAGTTCGACCTCGCCGGGCCCGGCCGGGCCGGTGCGCCAGCGCGCTCCTTGCACGCCTTCGGCCGCAGCGGGGCCGGTGCTGCGAGGGCCACGGTCCAGCACGTGCCCGTGATCGGAGACCAGTAGTACGGGCCGGCCGGCGCCGAGCGCGGCGTCGAACAGGTCGGTCAGTCTGGCGATGTCGTCTAGACGCCAGCGGGCGCGTCCGTTGTCCCGGCCGTCGGCGAGCGCATCGTCGATGGTGTTGACGATCACTCCGACCACCGCGCGGTCGTCGGCCAGCGCGCCCAGCAGTTCGGGCGCGAGCCGGTGCCCGGCCGTCCCCTCGTAGCCGCCTTTGTGGAAGAGGACCGCGTCCCGGTGCCGCTTCTTCCAGAAGGCGGTGAATCCCGCGCGTTCGACGTCCTGCCCTCCCTCTGCATGGGCGCCGGAAAGCAGTGAGGCACGGCTCACGTGCGTGAGGGTGGGCAGCATGGCCACGGCAGCGAGCCGGGCGGCCCGGCGGCCCGCCGCAGCGGCGGGCACGATCTCGGTCCAGGCTCGCCGGTCGAGTCCGGCGGCGAGTTCGACGGCGACGTCGGCACTCATCCCGTCCAGGACCAGGATGAGGGGGCGCCCGCCGTCACGAGCGAGGGGCGCTGCCGCCTCCGCCAGCACGTCCTCGATCAGCAGGGCTCCGTTCGGCGCCTGCTGGCACGCGCTCTCCGTCCAGGTGGCGAGAAGGGCGGCGAACCGTTCGTCGAGACGGCGGCGCCGTTCGCGGACCCGGTTGATCAGCCGGTGGTACGCGCCGGAGACGTCGCCGTCGTGCAAGGCGTCACCCTCGGCGAGTATCCCCACCGCCAGGTCCACCCAGCCGGTGGACTCGAGGTGGTGGCGCACCGCCTGCCCGACCGACTCCGGCTCGGGAGGCGGGGCGTCGAGCCAGCGCAGCAGGCGGACGGCCGTGCGGGCGCGTTCGGTGGAGTCCGCGTGCAGGGCGTGCAGTTGGTGGTCCTCCAGGGACCGCAGGGCGGCCCGCGCGGCGGCGGGCCGCCCGTCGAGGGCGCCGGCCACGGCCCGCAGGCGCGCCCGGTAGCCGGAGGGCAGCAGCCGGTCACCGGCGAGCAGATCAGTGAGCCGGGCGGTCGCGGCGAGCTGGTCGGCGCGTTCCAGCACGGACAGCACTCGGGCCCGGGCCTCGGCTCCGGACGCCCCGCCCGCTTCCGCCTGTGCGATCCACCGCGTCAGTACGCCGGTGGCGGCCGCGGCGTACGGCGTCAGCGCGTCGAACGAGCCGAGTGCCCGGCCGAAGAGGGTGCCGAGCGCGAATCCTGCGTCGGCGGCGGCCGGGCAGGAGAGCGCGGCGGCGGCGAGCGCACCCAGCGGGAGGGCGTCCTCGCCGCGTCCGTCGGTGGCGAGGGCGAGGAGGGTGGGGGCCGAGGGACCGGCCACCTGCGCCAGCCAGGCGGTCAGCCCCGCACGCTCCGGCTCGGGCAGCTCGGCGAATCGCCTCGGCCCGGCGGAGGAGCGGCTCCAGTCGAAGAGGGTGTCGGCGTCCAGGTCCAGCGACTCGTCACGGCTGTCACCGAGCCCGACCCGGACGGCGAGCAGGGCCCGCAGGGCGCGGTCGCGGGTGAGGACGGATCCCACGCGCGGCCAGCCGCCCGGCGGTTCTGCTTCCAGCAGCGCGTCCAGGAGCCAGGCCTCGCGGACCATGCGCGTGTCGAGGTCGCCGACGCCGAAGAGCTGCTTGACGATGTCGGCTCGTTCCACCGTCAGCGGGCGGCGGCGCACGGCGTGACCGCGTACGTCCCAGCCGAGTTGGTCGGCGGGAACGCTGCCTGTGACGACGAGGACGGTGTCGCCGTCGGCCTCCGCCTGGTGATGCTGCCAGGCCTCGGCGATGCCCAGGGGCGAGTCCTGGTCGGTGACGCGCACACGGCGCGCCCGGCCCTCCACCTGAAGGGTGAACTCGCGTTCGGCGTCGCTGCCCGCCCACACGGCGTCCACCAGCACCAGCCGACGCTCGTCGGCTCCGGCCAGCTCGGCCTGCAACAAAACTTCGATGGCACGCCGCCCGGCGGCGGGCCGTACGCCCATCAGCGGGCCTCCTCGGTGTCCTCGGGCTCCGCGGCGGCCGTGTCGTCCCCGACCGGTTGCCAGCTGATCTCCACAGCGACCCCTGGGTGGGCGGCCAGGAAGGTGCGGATGTCCTCGCCGAATCCGGCCAGCTCACCGGCGAGCTGCTCCTCCACGGGTGTGGTTCCTGTGGCGGCGACTACCCGGCGTCGGGCAGAGCGCTGCCGTTCCGCGGGCGTGCGGGTGTTGGCCTGGGCCTCTGGCTGCACGAACGGCTCGGCAGGTGCGGGCACGGCCGGCGAAGGCGCCTCGGTCCGTTCCCTCGGATGGTGCGTAGCCACCTCGGGTTCCGTGACCCGTACGTCCTGCGCTCCCGGAGCAGGTTCGTGCCGTGGCGTGAACGCGTTCTCCACCGACAGTGCCGCGTTGATGATCGCGTTCGCCTTCTCCCCGGCCTCCGCGAGCACCGGCACCAGCGACCGCTCGAACTCGGAGGCCCGCGCAGCGAGGGCGATCTCGTCGAAGAGCCGCCGTGCACGGTCGCCCACCCCGTCCTCTCGGCTGACCAGGCCGCGCACGTTGGTGAGCGCCGGCCAGGCCGCGTCGTCCAGCGCGCGCAGCACCTCACCCGCGCTGCCCATGGCGGTGCTCAGGTCGCGTTCGGGCGCCGTGAACGAGGCGGAGGCCAGCTCCCGCACGAGAGCGGTCGCGTCGCTGCCGTGCCGGGTCAGCCGGGCCAGCAGGGCGGCTGCCTCCCGCAGGATCGACGGGCGGGTGGCTGCGGCCTCGCCGGGCTTGTCGAGTCCGAGCAGGGCGGCATGCCGTTCCAGGGAGGCACGGACGCCGGCCACGTCCTTCTCCCAGGCTTCTGCCTTGCTGCGGACGTCGTCGGCGAGCCGGTTGACGTTGCGCGCGTACAGGGCGGGCTTGGCGGAGACACCGAACAGGCGGGCCGCCCGTTCCCTGGCCGCCGCGTACTCGTCCTCGCTGGGCAGCGGCTGTGCGCGCAGCGACCAGCCGGGCCCGATCTCGTGCAGGGCGGGCGCCTGCCGTTCCGGCCCGCCCTGGTAGGCCCAGGCACGGTCGTCGAGCAGCGCGTAGGCGGCGATGAGGAGGTTGCCGGTCAGCTTGTCGAGGCCGCCGTACCCGAGGTCCTTGGTGATCCAGCTGCGGATGTCCTCGACGGCGAGGTCGCCGCGCTGCTTGTGTGCGGCGGCCGCCTGGTTGATCCGGGTGCGCCAGTCCTGCCGCATGACGAGCGGCCCGTCGTGGACCGTGCCGAGTTCCAGCGGCTCCACGATCCGCTTGACCGTCTTCAGGTGGTGGCTGTCGACGTTCTGGGCACGTCCGCCCTCGTCCATCGCGCGAGTGATCCACTCCAGGGTGGTGCGCAGTTCTCCGGCCGTCACCGCCTTGTGCTGCCCCTTGGCGTCCGGCCCGAAGTCCGGGTGCTTGGGATACAACGCGGAGAACATGCCGTCGGCCAGATGCTGCACGTTCGCCTCGAAGCTCTTGCCGCCCTCCTCACGGGGCTGGGAGAACTCCGGCTGCAGGGACAGCACGTGCCGTCCGTCGGGCACCTCCGGACCCGGATTGGCGTCGGTGCGCCCGGCCAGTCCGTACACCTCGGCGAGCGCTCCCTTGAGCTGGTCGGTGAGCGTGTCGCGGGCCACCTCCAGCTGCCGCCGCACCTTGGCCCGGTCGTCGGGCGGGAAGGTGCCGGTGTAGTCGGCGAGCCGGTCGCGCTCCAGCAGGAAGTTGATCCGCATGAGCCGGCCGAGCTGTGCCTTGCGCTGGTCGGAGAAGAAGTCGGTGAGCCACACCAGGGTCGGCGCGGTGACGCCGCTCTTCTTCAGCTCCTCCACCCGGTGGAAGTCGTCGCTCGGGTAGTGGTCGCCGTCGTCGAAGGGGTAGTCCACGACGAACCGCACATTGCCGGGGGTGGCGGGGCTGAACTGCTCGTCGGGCAGGTCGGCTCGGTCCCGTACGTTGCCGAAGACGAACTCGGCCACCCGTCGCGTACCGCGCCAGACGATCTCCTTCTCGGCGACGAACTGCCCGTCGCGGACCCCGATCGCCTCCCACAGCCGGTCACGCAGCCAGACCCGCCGCACGCCCGCCCTGTCCTCCTCGGCGACGGCGTCGAGCAGCGGTTCGATGTCCAGGTCGGACAGGTGCAGCGAGAACACGGGATCGGCCTCGCCGTCCGAGCGCACCTCGGACGGAAACGCCGCCTGAAGATCCCGCATGCGCCGTACGACCACGTCACCGGCCGGAACGGTCCGCGAGCGCACCGAACCGTGGTTGAGGGCGGCCAGCCGCGCGCCGGTCAGTCGCCGCAGCGCGGGCACGTCGGGAGCGAGCGCACCGAGCAGGAGCGTCTTGACGAACCGGTCGTCGGCCTGGAAGTCGGCGTGGTCGTCCGAGCCGTACTTGTCGAGCAGGTGGGCGCGGGCCTTGGTGTAGAACTTCACCGCGGCCTCGGACTCGCGCTTCAGCTTGTCCGTGAAGGCGGTTTTGGTGCCGCTGAGGAGGACGTCCCACAGATCGCCGAGCGGGATGAGCCGCCCGACCGCCGCCTCGGCGTTCCGCTCCAGCAGCTGCTGGACGAGCTTGAGGCCGGTGCGCTCTCGCTGGAGGGCGCCGGAGAGCGCCACGAGCACGTTGAGCAGGGCCGGGGACAGCGGGTACACGGCCCGGAAGTCGTTCCAGTCGGCGTGGGTGGCACCCCCGCCGTCCAGCAGGATGTCCTTGACCTGCTGGTTGGAGCGGTCGATGCCCGCGAAGGCGGCCTCCAGCGCCGACTCCTTGCCGGGCAGCGGCTTCAGCACCCGCTCCTTGATGATCTCCGGCAGGTTGCGGTCCTCCAGGTCGACGATCTCGAACCGCTCGTTGAGGTACTCGAGAGCCTGCTCCATCGCCTTGACGTCGGAGCCGAGCACGTCGGAACCGACGAGCTGGGACAGGTCGCGCTGGCGCGAGATGAACGACACGATCGGCACGGGCCGGGCCGCGTCGCCGGACTCGATCAGCTTCACCAGTTTCTGGATCTCGCTGTTGACGAAGGTCCGGTCCCGCATGTTGGCCTGCAGCCACAGCACCAGCTCGTCGAGGAACAGCACGACACCGTCGTAGCCGAGCGTGCGGGCGTGCCGGCTCATCACGGCGAGCCCGGTCTCCAGCGGCACGTACTTGGCCGCGTCACCGTGTGCGCTCTCCGCGTACGATCGCATCGGCCCGCTCAGCAGCCCGGCCACCAGCCGCTCACGCCGCCGGTCGTCGGCGGGCGCGGCGAACGCGTCGTCCAGCTCCCCGGACGTCCACGAGCCGCCGGCGCCGATCACCTTCAGTTCGCCGTCGTCGTCCCCGCCGCCGGAGTCCGCGGGCAGCAGCCGCACGAACGCGTCGTCGCCGAGCTGCTCCCGCAGCCGCCGGGCGTCGGCGAGCAGTGCGTCGGAGCGGAACACGGTCGGTGTGGGCGCCTCCGGGTGACGCTCGCGCACCGCCCGCACGTACCCGCCGAGCAGCGCCTCGTCCAGGTTGGCGGCGCCGACGAGGTGGTACGGCACCATCAGGAACCGCTTGCCGCGCAGCCACTCGTCGTGCTCGGCGACGACCTCGCGCAGCCGCGGTTTGGCCCGCACCGACGGGTCGCCGTTGAGGACGGCGTGCAGCACGGTCAGGAAGTGGCTCTTACCGGCGCCGAAGGAGCCGTGCAGGTAGGCCGCGTACGACGTGTTCTTGCGGATGGCGCCGCGCACGAGGCTGAGCGCCTTGCGGAACTGCTCCTGGAGCTGTGGCGTGACGACGTACTCCTCGACCCGCCCCGCGGACTTCCCTGTGAACCCCTGGGAGAGTTCGACCTTGAAATCGCCGGCGTAGACATCTTCCTTGATGTCGAGGACGTCCTTCAGTACGACGGTGTCGCCACCCCTGGCCATCAGCCGCTCCCGCTCCCCGTAGCCCTTCACACGTCGCCCTTATCCTGCCAGGCCGGACAGGGATGGGTGTACGGGACAGCGGAGACCGGTGCGCTCAGATCACCGGCCGGGCGCCGGGGGCCGGGACCCGGTGGGCACGGCGGCCCACACGGTCTTGCCCGGTGCGCCGGGCCGCTCGGCCACGCCCCACTCCTCGGCCAGTGCCGCCACCAGCGCAAGCCCCCGCCCGCCGTCCGCCAGCGGCCGGTGGCTTCGGGCGAGCACCGGCCGCCGCTCCCCCCGGACGTCGCTCACCTCCACGACCACGCGCCCTCGCCGGTCGCGGGTCAGCCGCAGCTCCGCGTCCCGTCCGGGCACCCGCCCGTGCGTGACGGCGTTGGCGGCCAGCTCGGCCACGACGAGTTCCACGGCGTCGTGCACGGGCGTCCCGTACGCCCACCCCCACAGGTCCATCTGGTGCGCGGCGAGCCTGCGGGCCAGGCGGGCGCCGCGCGGGGTGGCGGAGAAGCGGAGCACGAAGGGCTGCCCGGTGGCGGGGGCCGTGCCGGTGGGGGATACGGTCGTCATGCTCCGAAGATCCCGTCCCGGCACGCCCCCTGACCAGCGTCTACGGCCCGACAGACGTCATCTGTGGTGGTCGGGGCCGTGGCTGTCGGGGCGGTCGGCCCCTGGTGCTCATCCGCCCGGACATGTACGACGGAGAGACCGGATCGAGCCACTTCAGGTCGGGGTTCTTCTTGAGCAGGCCGTAGTAGAGGTTGAAGCCGTCGATGTAGACATCGGTAGTCATGTGACTACCGTACGCGGCCCGCGAGTTGAGTGGCAGTCAGCTCGATACGGCCCTGCAGCGCGGGCAGTGCGTCTCATCGCCGACAGGTCGGAACAGCAACGGCTGCACATGGTCGCCCGCGCACTCACGGGCGCCTGCGAGGCGGGGCGACAGGCGGGGAACCGAGCCAGGGGCGGGGTCGGAACCGGGGGCGGTACCGGGCTGGGGTGGCGTGGTGCCGCCGGTCAGTGCGGCACGGGGCGGCACCAGCGGCGGCGGGACCTCGCCGAGCAGGTGCCGCAGGAAGCCGCCGGGGCGGCGCACGGGGGTGCCGTCGTCGGGCAGGCCGCGCAGGAGGTGCGTCCGGATGTCGGCGGGCCCATGGCCGGCGGCCAGCCAGCGCGCGGTGAGCCGCGTCAGCTCGGAGCGCATGGCGCGGGGGATGTGCAGCAGGTCGGGGGAGAGGGAGGGGAAGGCGTCGACGAGGGCGCGGGCCGTTTCGAGGTGGGGGGTGGCGGCTTCGTCGTCCAGGGCCGGTTCCAGGGCCGGTTCCTGTGCCGGTTGCTGGGCGGGGGGCCTGGGGGGTTGGTGGGAGGTCGTCCCGACGGGGTCTTGGTTGGTGGGAGAGCCGTCGGTGACCGGACCGGTCGGCTCACCGACGGTCGGGATACGAGGACCCGGTGCCGGTGCCGTTGGGCGCGGCTGCGGCTGCGGCTGTGGCTGTGGCGGGGAGACGCGCTCGGTGGTCGTACCGGCAGGGCTGACTGGCGTCTGTGCGAACAGCTTGGCGGCTTCCGCTTCGCTCAACGGAACGCTGGAAACGAGCTGTTGGGTGACCCACAGCCCGCCGGGCCCCTGGAGGCGCCGTTCGTGGACGAAGCCCTCGTCCTTCAGCTGCCGCTTGGCGCGGGTGAAAGCCGTGGCCCCGATGTTGGCGCGTTCGGCGGTGCGGGACAGGGATTCGCGGGCGTGCTCCGGGAGGGAGAGCTGCCAGGTCAAAAGTCGAACGGCGTCGGAGGACAGCCTCGGGTGCCGGATGATGTCGTGAGAGAAGCGGGTGAAGGCGCGCGGGGGCGCGATAAGGTGCCGGTAAATCACTGTGGGAGCTCCTGACTTCCACTGGTGGTCCAGGCCCTCGCTGACGGGTCCAGCCGTCGCGGGGGCCGATTCATTGTCTGCGCTGATGCGCTGAGGTGACGGTAGCGCACGGAGCGTGCCTGTATGGCCGCGATGAGTGAAGAAGGCTTTCGCGGAGGCGTTCACTCACACGAACCAACTTGCCTACGTTCTGGCGCCGTTGACGCACAGACGTCCTAGTCTCCGGTCACCAGGAGTGACAGGGCGAGCGCAAGGGGGCGTGAGCGGATGGACGCGGGTGCGGAGGCGGGTGCGGGCGGGGTGGAACCGGACTCCAGCGGGCAGTTCCTGCGTTGCTTCGGACGCCAGATGAAACTGCTGAGGGAGACGGCGGGGCTGACGCAGGCGCAGTTGGGGGATCGCGTCGGGTACGGCGAGGCACTGATCGCGGCGGTGGAGCAAGGGCGGCGGATTCCCAAGCCGGAGCTGATCGACGCGGTGGACCGGGCGGTGGGGGCACGTGGGGTGCTGACGGCGATGAAGGAGGAGGTGGCGAAGGCCAGGTATCCGTCGTTCTTCCGGCGGTTCGTGAGTCTGGAGGCGGAGGCTGCGGAACTGCACGCCTATGACACGCACCTGGTGAACGGTCTCTTGCAGTGCGAGGAGTACATGCGGGCCGTCTTCGGTATGTGGCGCCCGCTGCTGGACGTGGAAACCGTGGAGCAACGGGTGTCGGCGCGACGGGACCGGCAGAAGCTGTTGTCCCGTACCCCCAAACCGCTCTTGAGCTTCGTCATCGAAGAGCACGTCCTCATGAGGCCCCTCGGCGGCACTTCCGTGCATCGCGCTCAGCTGGAACATCTGCTTCTGCTCGGCCACGAGCGGCACATCGAGCTACAGGTCATGCCGACTGACCGTGATGAGCACGCTGGAGTTGCAGGCCCGTTCACGTTGATCCTCACGCGGACAGGGCGCAGGATTGCTTACACGGAGGTGCAGAGCAACAGTGCCCTCTACACAGAGCCAGCGAAGGTTCAGGGGTTCGAGTCCACGTACGGGGTTCTCCGCGCACAGGCCATGACCCCCAGGGAATCGCTGACCTGGATCGAGAAGCTGTTGGGAGAGCTATGAAGGTAAGCAGCTCAGAGCCCGCTGACGGTCTGCGCTGGTACAAGAGCAGTTACAGCGCGGGAGACGGAGGCCAGTGCGTCGAGGTCGCCGAAACCGGAACGGCCATGCTGGTCCGTGACTCCAAGCGGCCGGAGGGCGGGCTCCTCCGGGTCGGCGTGGAATCGTGGACGGCGTTCGTACGGATGGCCGCGCGCGGCTGATACGACGACGAGGGGCGGCCGGCGTACACCGGCCGCCCCTCGCTCGTCTCACGCGCTCTTCTTCGGGCCCCGCGTCTTCTTCTCGGGACGCCAGTTGATCAGGTCGGACTCTGACAGGCCACGGTCGATCCGGCCGGAGTCCAGCGCGGACTGGAACTCCTCAGCGGGGTTGCCTTCCCACTCCTCGTCGTAGCCGCCGTACCACTGGTGTACCCACGGCATGACTTCGCGCAGGCCGGCGAGGAGCGGGACAAAGCGCGGGTCGTCCTTGGCCCAGCCGCCTTCTTCCACACGGCTGTGGAGGAGTCCGACAAGGGCTTCGGCCTGCTCGCGGTGGTTCCAGCCGGCCCAGCCGAGGAGGAGGGAGCCGTCGGACTCCAGGGAGGCGCCGGGGTAGGAGATGAAGCGCTCCTTGGGGACGTCGAGCTTGCCGCGGTGGGACCAGTAGGAGTGCTTCTGGAAGTCGGCGCTGGTGTATTTCGGCGGCACCTTGATGTCGAGCCGCTTGCCGGTACGGTCCTCTTCGCGCTGCTGCTCCCAGACCTGCTCCCACTGTGCCCGCTTGCGCAGCCCGGACTCCTTGTAGCGCAGGGCGGCGAGGTACGGCACGTGCTCGGGCTCGATGACGGCGGCGAGGACGGTGGCGAGGGAGACGTCGCGCTTACCGAGGTGATCAGCGGCGTACAGCGCGGCGACGGCCTGGACGTCGTCGTCGTGACGGAGGGCGTCGGCGAGCTGGTTGACGGTGAGCGGACGGGGCACGGTGAAGCCGTCCCGCTCCTCGAACCACAGCTCCTCACGCTCGGCGGCGTCGAGCAGCCAGTTCCGCAGAGCGGCGGCCTCCCGCTTCTCCCACGGCTCGGTGGACCAGCGGCGCTTGTACTCGGGGCGCTCGATGAGGCGGATGTGCTTGTTGGCCTCGATGAGGTCGATACGTGCCTGGACGACCTTGCGGTACTCCTCGGGCCAGTCGGCGGGGATCTCGGTGACGGGAGTGGACCCGTGCCGCTCGAACCACGCGGTGTCGGCCTCCCCGGCGGCCACCTTCCGAGCGAGCACGATCTCGAACGCCCGCTGCCCAAGGGCTACTTCGGGCGTCTGGTCGGCGGTCGTCCGGGCAACCTCCTCGGGCGTGAGCAGGCCGTATGCCAGGTAGACAGTCCAGTCCAACTCCTCTTGCAGCGCGATCATGCGCCCCCGAATCCGCTCCTGTGCCCGCCGAGCCTCATCGAGGGCTTCCCGGGTGGGGACGGCAGCGCGGGTGAACGCGGAGGGCTCGTGCTTGGCGGATTCCTGGGCCAGCGTGTCGAGTTTCTGCGCGAGGGAGAGGGGGAGCTGCTTGGGGAGGGGGAATTGTTGCAGCTTCGTTCCGGTGAACTCGTAGAAGCGTTCCCACTCCTGCGACTTGAATCCCTCATTGACGCCCTGGCTGCCCTTGTCGTGGCTCACCTGCTTCAACCAGAAGCAAGCAGCCGAGGAATTCAGCACCCCCAACAACTCCAGATGCCGTTCCTCACTCGCCCCCTCCGGCAACTTGATCACCGGCGCGGAACGGTTGAACACCTTCCCACCCCGGTCCAGCACAAAGTGGTTGTGCGTGGCCACGAAGGCGAAGGCAATCAAGGCCGATGCTCGTGTCCGTTCCCACGAGAGCATGATGTGCTCGTGCCAGGCCATGCCCCGCTGTTCCCGCGTCTTCCCGAATGTGAGGCCAGCCCGCAGCGTGGAACGGTAGGGCCAGAACAGTTCCGTTTCTTGGAGGCTCGCGTCGGGCCTCTCGTCATGGTAGGGCCACAGGACGGCAGCCTCCGTATCGACGACCCAATCGCGAAGTACGTCACCTGTGACCAAGGTCCGCGTCTCAACCGAGCGCTGCCGCCACAAGGTGGGCACCCGGTCGGCTCCGAAGACATCGTCCTCACCGAGGATGTCGTGAAAGCCAGTTGACTGAATGACGTCCTTCAGGGATTGCCGCTGACCGCCGTCCAATGCGGCCATGACGCTTCCGGCACCACCCCCCGTAAGCGACCAGGGGAAGGCAGCAAACCGCTCGCGGCTTGCATCCTCGACGCTCACCCAATCCGACTCACTCCCCGGCCTCCGCACCTGCTCAGTGATCGCCGTCCACACGAGCCCCTTCGCCGCGTCCTCGGGCTGGTTCGGCTCACCACGGACGCCCAGCACGGCGCGAATCGTGTCGGCCTGCCGTGCCTTGTGGTTCCGCCCGGCGAGGATCACCGTCGGCGTGCCGTGCCCGGGGATGTATGCACCGGACGTATCGATCACGTGGGTGAGGGTGACACCTGGGAAGTCCCTCTTGCGTCCCGACTTCGGGTCCCTGTAGAGCCGCCCTCCGTGGAAGTAGGCCTCGATGAGGACCTTGCCGAACTCCCGCTTCATGAAGGAATTGGAGGTGATCTGCCCGGTGAAGCCACCGTCCTGCCGGTCGCCGTCCGCGCGGACCGCCAGCTCGAAGATGCGCTGCGCGAAGGGCACGGACAGCGCGTACTTGCCCGAGCAGGTGAAGTACGCGCTGCGGTAGTTCTGACTCTCCTGGCTGTCCTTCACCGTGATGTACGGCGGATTCCCCACCACCACGTGATACGACCCCCGCCCGAGCAGGTCCACCTCCTTCGCGAACCCCTCGACATCCTCCGTCCGGTAATAGAACGGCTCGTTCTCCGCGAACAGCGTGTCCAGTGCCTCCGTCACCGTTTCCGCGCCCCGCCCGTGCAGCAGGGAGTCGGCGACGGCGACCCGGATCGGCAGGTCCGGCGCCGCGGCCAGGTCCCGCACACCGCACGCCTTCAGTGCCGCGACCAGCAGCCGGAACCGCGCGATGGCCACGGCGAACGGGTTCTTGTCGGCGCCGTGGACGGACTCCAGCGCCCGCCGGACCAGTACCCACTGCTCGGTGCCGGGCTCGGCCTCGCGCCACTTGGCGAGCAGCCGCTCGAAGAGGCCCAGCAGGAAGTGCCCGGAGCCGCACGCGGGGTCGATGCAGCGCAGCCCCCGGACGACCTCCTCGCCGCCGGGCCCGTCGGTCCACACCTCGCCCCGCCAGTTCACCGGCCGGTGCTTCCACACGGGCGTGAGGCCGAACTCCTCCACCGCCGGCTCCAGCGTCAGGTCGAGGATGAACTCCTCCACGAACTCCGGCGTCTGGAGCAGGGCGTACGTCTTGCGGGCGTGCTCGGAGAGGTCCTGGTAGAGGTCGCCGAGGAAACGGGTGTTCAGTTCGGGGTCGGTGAAGTCGTGGACGATCTCACCGTCGGCGCCCCGCGCCCGCCAGAACGCCAGCAGCGCGGACGCGGCCTCGTAGGAGGGCGTCACCTCGTACAGGGGGTTGTGCGCGCGGTCGAAGAGGCCCGCCGCCGTGGGGTGCGCCGCGGCGAGCGCGTCGAAGGCGTCGAGGAGCCAGTCGCGGTCGTTCTTCTCGGGGTGGGCGCGGAAGTACGCGTCGTGCCGGTCCTGCGCTTCGGCCAGGCGCTCGCCCGGACCGGACAGCCAAGCGTCGGGAATCAGCCCGTTGTCCTCGCTGAACCGGACGAACACACACGCCAGCACCCACGCGGCGGCGATCTGTACGACCCGCTCGTCCCGCCAGGTCTCGTACATCGCCGCCGTACGCTCCGCGGCGACCGCCTTGTCGTACTCGGCACGCAGTGACGTACGGAACTCCGGCTCGCTCTCGGTCCGCTCCCGCAGGTCGTCCTCCAGCAGGCGGACCTGCCGTTGGAGATCCTTCAGCAACCGCGCGCGATCCAGCGAGGCCCCCGCCCCCTGCGCACCCTCAGCCGTCACCGTCACAGCCGCACCTCTCCTCCTGCTCGCGGGCCCCCGCGAACCCCGCGGATGCACCGATTCCCCAGCGAACCCCCCAAGGTTCGCCACCCCATCCTGCCAGCCCCGCCGCACCGCCCACGCCCCGATGGCTGCCCACTGCACCGGCCACCCCGTCCGGAGAGCATCCGTACTGGTCAGGCCGCCCCCTCCGGCCCAGGAAGCCGCCTGGGCGGGGCCTAGAAGCCCCGCTCGTGCTCCCGCACGTAGGTGAACCCGCGGGGCAGCTCGTGCGGCCCGGCCAGACCGGCCCGCTGATGATCCTCTCGATACGCGGCACGCGCCTCCGCGCTGGCCTCCTTGCCGAGGTGGCCGATCCGCATCAGATGCCCGGCGACCCGGTGCGCGGCCACGCCGTACGCCACCTCTGGCTCCGCATGCCGCAGATCCTCGCGGTTCGCCTCCCGGAGGACCGGCGTGTAGCACAGCAACCGAACCGGCCTCTCCCCGCTCCGCGCCGGGTAGCGCAGCATCCCGGCGCGGTTCACGCTGCCCTCCTCCCAGGTGAGCAGGCCGCGCGAGAGGAGACGGTCGATCGCCCCGTTGATCTTCTTCCGCGGCGGTCGTTCCGCCTCCGCCCGCTCCACCGTGTTCCGGACGAGCGCCTGCCGAGGCAGCAGCGCCCGGCCCTTCTCGTCCAGGTAGCCGAGTTCCCGCAATGTGATCAGCACGAGTTCCTCGACCCGGTCCACTCGGGCGTCGAACGCGGCCAGTTCACGCGTCATGATCCTGGGGTCGTGGACGTAGCGGACCAGCGTGCCGCCGAAGACGACGGGAGCGTCCAGCGGCGTGAACGCCAGCCGCAGCTGCCTCCAGGTGTCCCAGCGCACCGACACCCGCGTTCCGGGCAGGACGAACGGCTGCCATCGGAGCCCGGTCAGCAGCGGCTCGGCGCCGCCGGTGTCGAGCTTGATGCCCTTCTGCCGGTCCAGCTCCCTGATGCGGCGGCGCCCGCGCAGGAAGGTCAGATCGAGCGGTTCATGTGGGGCGGCCCGGTCGGCCATCTCGGACGGCACGGGGCACGTGCCGTGCAGGAGGTGCTCGGCACGGACGTAGAACTTCCACTCGACCGTGAGGCCGGTGTTGACCACGGAGAAGGGCAGCCCGCTGTCGAGTTCCTCGACGACGACCTGGGTGATTTCCTCCTCCTGGGGAGCAGACGGTTGAACATCCTGCCGTGACTGCCGCTCCTCCTGCGGGGCGGACGCCTCCAGCCGCCCATAGCAGCCATTGCACAGCAGACGCTTGTCGTGCAGGGCGACCAGACGCGCCTTCTTGGCCTGTGCACACCGCGAGCAGGTGAAGGTCGTGACTGTCTCCAGCCGGACGAGCTGAGTGCCGCCGCGGGGCGGGTAGGTCTTCGTGACCTTCACGCCGAGAACACGCTCACCGACGTTCATGACAGCAGATCCCCCCCTGGATTCCTGCCCTGCGAAGGAAAGGATCAGCGTAAACGCGGGCGACTCAGATCTGCAGATGGTCGGGCACGATTCCCTGCACCAGCCGCCACTTCGCTCGGCGGCGACCTACCGGTGCTCCCGGTCAAGACCAACTCGCCGGCCGACTTACTGCAGTTCGGGTGGGGTGGGGGAGATGGCGAAGCTCGGCCTCAAAGGGTCCGCCGACCGTGGGGCAGTGGTCACTGGTGACACCCCTCTTGCCGGCCGGCTCGTTGCTGTCGCTGGCTCATCAGCCTGTGCGGATCATCCGTCTTCCCGTCGGCGATGTCCCCTATGGGCTACCGATCTGCCTTGACCAGGAACGAAATTCCCGCCATGAGGGCCCAGGTGGCATGATCGACCGGGCGAACTAAGGAGGACTGCAGCCCGCCTCTGATAGAGCGGAATGCCGACGAGTTCCAGCGCCCTCGGAATACCTTGCCCAGCTCAAGGCGGAGAGCGAGTTCGCCGACGTGCCGGCCGAGGAGATGACACCCGCCCAGTACCAAGAACTCGCCGCGCGCTACAACGGCGGTCCCTACTGGCGGACAGACGATGCCCAGGCATACGGGCGCGGCTTCATGAACAACCTGAACGACGCAAGGAACGCACTCCGGTGATGTCCAACCCTCCGTCCGTGGACAACGACACAGGCTGCCTGCGTGCGGTCCTCGCAGTCCCGATCCTGCTGCTGACGCTTATCGCTGCCCTTTTCTGTTGGGCAGCGCTGACCATCCGTCCGTCCGGCCCCTGGGACGACGAGGCCTACGCCGCAATCATCTTGTCCTGCGTGGTCACCATCGGTGCTACTGCTGCCGTGACGGCACTTTGGCTCATACCGTCGGTCCGTCGGATCATTCCGTGGTGGTGCATCAGCCCATCACTCCTGCTGGGCATCGTCGCGGGTGTGCAGTGGATGAACCAGAGTTAGGGGACAGCACAGCGGCGAGCTTCCCAGCGCCGGTCGGGCCAGGGGCTGTCCCTGTAAGAGATCCGGCGAGCCCAGTCGGGCGGTCAGGAAGGTGAGCCGGCCGTGCGCAGGCTCTTCACGAACAGTCTGTCCAGCACCTCCCACTCCGTCGACCGGTCCACCACCTCGACGGTGCGGCTGTCCAGCGACGGGGAGGCCAGCGGATCCTCGACCGGCAGCAGCAGCCACAGGCCGTGCGGAGTGTCGGCCGGCCGTCGGGCCGACTGCTGCAGCGCCGCCAGCAGCTCCCGGCCACCCGCCTCCCAGTACCGGGCGACCAGCCCGGCCTCGTGGGCCAGCACCACGGCCCGCGGGCCCGAGCGCTCCGCGAGATCCAGCACTCGCTCGCGCACCCGCTCTGCCGCCAGACGGGTATAGGAGGCGAGCGCCGCACCCAGCGTGCCGGTGGCCGTGTATTTGGCGTCAGCCCTGAGCAGGGCCTCCCAGCGCACCGACTGCTCCTCGGCCAGCTCCTTCAGCGCGTCCAGGAGCAGCCCGTTCAGCGACACCGGCGTGACCTCGTACTCCTCGGCCAGCGCCGCGGCGACGCCCGGCAGCTCCGCACCCTTCAGCGTCAGCGCCAGGAAACCGCCCCGGCGGCGGGCCTCGTTCAGACGGGCCGCCAGCACCACCCGCGGGTCCCGGCCCTCGGCGATGCTGCCCTGCGCGGCGGCGTAGAGGGAGCTGGTGCTGGTGAGAACCGACGAGGACACCGCCGGCCGGCTGCCTGCGCCCTCCCGCTGCTGCGGCACGAACCGGCGCCGGTCCGGGTCGTAGACCAGAGGGAACCCCGCCTCGGTCAAGGCCTCGCCCAGCTCGACGTACGTCGTCTCCTCCAGCCCGCTCAGCCCCGGGAAACGGGCACGGACCCGGGACAGCAGGTCACCGGTGGTGATACCGGTCTCGGGCCGGACCCCGGCAGGCGCCTGGGAAATGCGCAGGGCGCGTGCCAGCGTGAGGGTGAGCGGGAACAGCTCCAGACGCGGAGAGACGGCAACACCGCCCGCCATCGACGCGGCCAGCTCCACCAGCCGCGTGTCGGCGAGCGGGGGCATGCCCTCGGGCGGGGACACGGCGCGCAGCTCCCTCAGCACCGTGGCGCGGCCCGGCAGAGGGTCCCGCCCCGCGAGGTCGGCCGCTCGCTCACCGAGCGCGGCGGCGTAATCGGCGAGTTCCGCGGGGGTCGGATCGTCGGAGCCCGGCTGGTCCTCCA
Organism: Streptomyces thermocarboxydovorans; assembly: GCF_039524635.1. NCBI lineage: Bacteria > Bacillati > Actinomycetota > Actinomycetes > Kitasatosporales > Streptomycetaceae > Streptomyces > Streptomyces thermocarboxydovorans. Next base: position 119,197 of record NZ_BAAAGU010000003.1, read on the forward strand.
GCGCGATCACCACACGGCCGGCCCGCCGTTGCACGGCCAGTCGGGCGGGACCTTCCCCCTCCGCTTCGGTCTGCTCCTTGTCGTCGCGCCGGCGGATCTCCGTCTCGACCGCGGCCCGCACGACTGCCAGGGCCCTGGCCTGGGCCTCCGCCGGATCGCCGGAGCCCGCACCGTGCCGGGCCCGCAGCTCCGAAGCCAGTTCCTCGGCCGTCGACACGCGGTCCCGGTCTGCCAGGACCGCCACCAGTTCATCGCGAACCCGCCGCAGCCAGGGCAGGGCCGCCCACTGCTCGACCGCAACCTGCAGGTTCTGGGACACCGTGGGCTGGCTGATCCCCAGCGACTCCGCTATCGCACTCTGCGCCGGCCACGGCTCGAGCGCTTCCCCCGCCTCCAGCACCCCGGGGAGCTGCAACGTCGCCCGGATCACATCCGGGCGGGGCCGCGTACGGCGCTTGCCCTCCGGCGGGGTCAGGCGGGCGGCCAGTGTGTCGACCGACTCCAGCACCTCCTCCGGAGCGTCGGGCGCGAGGGAGAGCGGCTTCTTCGCGGCGGGGCGTCGGCGCAGGGCCTGGGTCCACTGCCGGTGCCGCCGGTTCAGTTCCTTGCGGATGGCGTTGCCCGCGCCCCTCGCCCGCGCGATGTGGTGCGGCGGGATGGCGAGCAACTGCTCCACCGTGTGCGCCTTCATGCTCTCGGCGACCGAGACAGCCCGGGGTGACAGCCCCGCCGCGGCGAGCGGAGTGTCCAGGGTGGCGGCTTCGGCGGCCTGCTCGCGTGCATCCTCCAGATCTTCGGCGCTGATGCCCACGGTCGCCGGAGTAGTGGCGGGCCGAGCCGCGTCCGCCGCGCGGAACACCTCCCGCCACGCCTCCTGCAACTGCCGCAGGCTGTCGTACCGCTGTTCGACGTCACGGTGCAGCGCCCGCTCGAAGAACTTCCGCAGTCCTTCACTGAGGGCAGGAGGGAACAGCTCGGCAGAGACACGCAGAGCGGCCTCGGGGACCATGCGCGGATCACCCTGGCCGTCGCCCCACACCGGCCTCTCGCCCGAAGCCATCTCATGGAGCGTGACGGCCGCGGCATACCACTCGGCGTGGTCGTCGTAGCGCGAGCGGCCGGCACCGCCCAGGAACGGGTCGAGATAGCCGCGGGTGCCCGCATGCAGATCCTGGTCCGGCGCGTCAGCGAGCGAGAAGTCGAACAGCATCAACTGCCAGGAACCGTCGCTGCGCTTGAACAGGCCGAGATTGTCGGGCTTGATGTCCCGGTGCCGGACCCCGCGGGCTGCCAGTGCGTCGAGCGCGTCGAACAGGTCGTTGCCGAACCGCTCCAGCTGGTCGTACCCCAGCGGTCCCTGGTCGCGGAGCCGCGAGCCCAGGCTCACCGGCTCGCGGTCGTCCGGCCCCCGGTACCCCCCCGCGTACTCCAGCTCCAGGAGCATATGTCCGGCCAGCTCACGCGGCTCGGCAAGCAGCTTCACGATGCGCCCGCCGCCCACCTCTTTGAGGGCCTTGGCCTCAGCCAGAAGCCGGGCGTCCTTCCCCTGGTCGAGGGAGACCTTGAAGACCCGCACGCTGTCCTCGCCGGCGCCGGCGTCCTCGCGCCGGACCAGCAGCGCGCGTGCCGTCGCGCCGGTGCCGAGTACGCGGACCACCGTCCAGGTGTCGTCCAGGGCCTGGCCCGGCTGGACCGTGAGCGGATCTGCGACCGTGCCGCCGGTCACTTGAGGAGCAGCAGCGTCGGCTTCCGCGGCAGCCAGCAAGTCCAGGAACTCGTCGACGGAAGCGATGCGGTCCTGCACATCCGCGGCGGTGGACCGGAAGACAAGGGTGTCCAGGGCGGCCGAGACGGAGTCGGAGACGGCATAGGGGTGCAGGCCCTTGTCGCTCTGCAGCCGCTCCAGCAGCGCACTGCGGCGGTCCGCGGGCGGCCGACCGGTCAGGAGGAGGTAGGTGAGGGCACCGAGGCCGAAGACGTCGAGGTCGACGGGATCGGCGAACTCCTGGTCCGTCTCCGGTGCGAGATACACCTGTGCCGTGTCGGCGATGAGGCCGCCGTCCAGCGGTGTGTCGCCGAGCGAGCGGTGCAGGGTCGTCTCGAAATCCCGGGCCGCCGTCTGCCAGTCGGCGATCCGCAGAACGGGTTCGCGACCGTCCTCACGCGCCGAGACGTAGACCGAGCGGGCCGAGAGCGCGCGGTGGTACAGAGACCGGTGATGGGCGTAGCGCACCGCCTCGGCGAGCTGCCGGACCAGATCCAGACGCAGCCCCGGCGAGAGGTGACCGCCGTAGGCGTCCAGGTAGGCGTCGAGCCGCAGATCCGACTCCCGGTGCCGGAACAGGATCGCCGGACCGCCCTGGTGCTCCCGGATCTGCACCGCCTGGACGATGCCGCGGTGATTGATCCCCTGCAGGACCTGGTACTCGCGGCGCGCCGCCCGTTCCACCTTCGCCCGCTGCTCGGCCGAGGCCGCCGTACCGGCCAGGTATATACGGACACGACCGCTCTCCTGAACGAGCCCGTCGTCCCGGACCGCCAGTCGGTCCTCCCACCCGGGCCCCGCGTCGAGCGCGCGGGGGGAGAGCTTCCAGTCGTCGCCGAAGCGCAGGTGAGCCGTGGAGTGACTGATGCCGATGCGCTGCATCAGCTGTTCCAGCCGCTGGCTGATCACCGGCGTGACCCGCCAGCTCTCGCGCTCCGGCGGACGGCCCAGCAGATCGTCCCAAATCCTGGGCAGGCCGCTGGCACCGTCGTTGCGGCCGTAGACGGAAGTGACCTGGAACTCGTCCAGCTCACTCACCAGGCCGGGAGCGTGAAGAAAGACGGCCGGTTTGATGAACGGCACCTGCCGCGGGTCCATGCCCAGCGTCCTCGCCGCGCGCTCCAACCGCTCCTTCAGCTCCTTGGCTTTCAGATCGGTCAAGTACAGAGGATTGCGGATCGTACGTACCCGGTCACCGTGGAACTGCCAGGTGTCGCCGTGGTTCACGACCCGACCCGGGTGACCCTTCAGCTCCAGCAGGTAGAGACCGCCGGGCACGGCGATCAACACGTCGCACTCGTTGATCCGGCCGGAAGCAGCGGTGAACTGGAACGTCGCCCAGGCCCGGAAGGGCTCCGTCCTGGGCATCAGGGCCCGAAGGTGGTCGAGCCCTTCCTGCTCCCATACAAACCCGGATCGCCGCGGCTGAAACCAGCGCTCTCGTGGGGCGGGGGCTTTCGGCTTGGGAGCAGCGGGCACCGAACACCTCCGGACGGCTCTGATCAATGCAGAGCGGAAATCCTAGTCGGAACCTCTGACAGCCGGTCCGTGTCGGCAGATACCGGCGAAAGGCCCCGCCGGCCCGGGCCAGGGCCGTCGGAACCTCCCCTTCGCGGGCGGGTTCAGTCGCCGAGTACCCCCAGCTGTTCCATCAGGCCGGCACGGTCGTAGCTCCACCAGGCCTCGCAGATACGGCCGTCGCGGAACCGCTGCCAGGTCATGCCCTCCATCGTCACGTCCTGCCCGGTCGCCGGGACGCCCAGGAACTCGCCCTTGTGCGTGCCCCGGCACGTCCACCGTGTGCACACCCGGTCGCCCTGCGCGATCTGGTCGTCGACGGTAAAGCGGACGTCGAACGCCGCCCGCCACTGCTCATAGTTCTCACGCATCGCGTCCGCGCCCTGCAGCGGCTGCCCGTTCGCCGGGTCGTGGTCGACGTAGTCGTCGGTGATCTGCTCGGTGAGGGCGTCCGTGTCCGCCGACCCCAGCGCGGCGTGGGGCGCCCGGCCACCCCTTCTACTGCGGGCCGTACTTCCGGCCCGTCCGGGACGTGAGCGTGCCCAGCATGCCCCGCGGCACCAGCTTCGCCGCGCCCATCAGTGTCTTGTAGCGCGGGTCCGGGATGGACAGGGTCTTGCCGCGGGCCAGGTCGGCCAGGGCCGTCATGGCGACCTTGTCCGCGTCCAGCCACATCCACTTCGGGATGTTGTCCGTGCCCATCCCGGCCCGGTCGTGGAACTCGGTGCGCACGAAGCCGGGGCACAGCGCCATCAGCCGTACACCGCTGTTCGCCAGGTCCTTCGCCGCCCCCTGCGTGAACTGCACGACCCACGCCTTGGACGCCCCGTAGGTCCCGCGGGGCACGAACGCCGCGACCGAGGCCACGTTCACCACACCGCCCCGGCCCCGCTCCCGCATGGTCTCCGCCGCCGCGGACGTCAGCCGCAGCACCGCCTCGCAGTGCACCTTGAGCATCCGCAGCTCGTCGGTCATGGGCACGTCCAGGTAGCGCCCCTTGTTGCCGAAGCCCGCGTTGTTGATCAGCAGGTCGACGGGGTTCTTGCGGTCACGGAGCCGTTCGGCCACCGCCTCGATACCGGCGTCCTCCGCGAGGTCGGCGGTGAGCACCTCCGCCTCGATGCCGTGCCGGTCGTGCAGCTCGGTCGCCTGCTCCCGCAGCCGGCCCGTGTCGCGGGCCACCAGCACCAGGTCATGTCCGTCCGCCGCCAGCCGCCGCGCGAACGCGGCACCGATACCCGATGTCGATCCCGTAATCAGAGCCGTTGTCATGGCCCAAGGGTAGTGAGCCGGAGCGGAGCGGTCCGCTCACACCGCTGCCGGTGCCGGGGGTGTGCGGGAGCCCGGCCGGTTCATCCCGCTTCGTGCCCGTGCGCCTGTCCCGCCGGCGCCGGCTCCTTGTCATGGTCCCCATGGGCCGGGTGGGTGCTGTGGCTCTGGTGGCCTCCGTGGCTCCCGTGATCGTCTTGGTTCGCGTGGCTGCTGTGACTTCCGGGACTGCCGGGGTCGCCGTGTCCCCCATGACCCTCATGGCCCGGCGGCGGGCCTCCGGCCGGCCGGCCCTTCTCGACCACCACGAACTGGCCCATCATCCCTTCGTCCTCGTGGTACAGCAGATGGCAGTGGTACATGTACGGGACGTCCGGATCGGCCGGCCCCGTGAAACGCAGCGCCAGCTTCATCGTGACGCCGTGCGGCACGAACACCGTGTCCTTGCGGCCGCGCAGCTCCGGCGGCGGCGTCTTGCCGTTCACCTCCATCACGCGGAACTGCACGTCGTGCACATGGAAGTTGTGGGGCATGCCGTTGGTGTTGCGTATCGTCCAGACCTCCGTCGTGCCGCGGGTGACGGTCTCGTCGATGCGCCCCATGTCCATCGCCCGGCCGTTGATCCCGGACCGCTTGAGGTCGAAGTGCCGTGCCTCGACGGCCTGTTCACCGTCGGGCAGTTCGGGGGCGGAGACCAAGGTGCCGGGAAGCTCCGGGGATGGGCGCAGCCGCTCGGCCGCGCGCAGCTCCAGGACGTCGAAGGTGTCGTCACCGCCGTTGAAGCGGCGCTGCCATTCGTCCCCGTAGTTGCGCTGCGGGAAGCTGCGCAGCATCACCCGCTCACCGGGCTTCATCCGTACGACGATCTCGGCGCGTTCACCCGGCGACAGCTGTATGCGGTTCATGCGCGCGGGTCGCTGCAGCAGACCGCCGTCCGTGCCGATCAGCGCGAAGTCGCGGCTGTCGGCGAAGCCGAAGGCGTAGGTGCGGGCGGTGGACGCGTTGAGCAGCCGCAGCCGTATCAGCTCGTCCTGGACCTTCCGGTACGGGCGCAGGGTGCCGTTGACCATGGTCCGGTCGCCGAGGAAGCCGACGTTCTGCATCAGGCCCCGGTCCCCGGCCAGCCGGGATCCGTCGAAGCGGACGTCCTGCACGACGACCGGCAGATCGTCCACACCGTAGCGCTTCGGCAGCGGCAGCCGCCCGGAGGCGTCGTCGTCCAGGAGGAACAGGCCCGCCAGACCGCGTCGTACGTGGTCCTCGGTACGGCCGTGCGGATGCGGGTGGTACCAGAGCGTCGCCGCCGGCTGGTCGACCGTCCAGTGCGGGGTCCAGGTGGCTCCGGGGGCGACCATCTGGTGCGGGCCGCCGTCCATGCGTGCCGGCAGATGCATGCCGTGCCAGTGCACGGTGGACGGCTCGTCGAGGGTGTTGCTGACCCGCACCCGGACCTTCTCGCCGCGCTTGGCCCGCAGCGTGGGGCCGAGGTAGGAGCCGTTGAAGCCCCAGGTCGGTGTCCTCACCCCGTCCCGGAACTCCGTCTCGCCGGCCTGCATCCGCAGATCGAAGACGCGGGTGCCGTCCTTCTCCACGGTCGGCTCGGCCAGCGGCGGTATCGCCAGCGCGTTGTCGAACGGCGCCTTGCCCACCGTGCTCACCTTGGCGTCGGTCCACAGCCAGTACAGCAGCGCGCCGATGGCCATGGCGGCCACGGTCACCAGCGCGACCAGCAGGAGGACAAGACGCTTCCAGCGGAAGGGGCGAGAGGCGGCAGCGGGCGGGTTTCCCCAGGCCGGCACGGCGTCGTGGGACATACGGCGAGTCATGCTTCGAGCGTCGTGGATCATGACCCGCCGGACATCGGGGAACGTCCCCGATCAGCCCCTGAACCGGCCCGGGTGGGGAGCCGGGGTTTCCCCCTAGGAGCCCTCCGGGGCCTCCGAGTTGGCGGTACCCCGTTCAACTCACGCTGCGTATCGGCCCGCCCCGCGTCAGGCGACGAACGTCTGGATGCCGAGGGTGGTGATCAGCGCCAGGCGCTCTGCGTCCTCGGTGCCGGGTTCCGCCGTGTAGACCATGATGTGCAGGTCGCTGCCCTCCAGCGTGAGGATGTCGCAGTCGAGCGTGACCGCACCCGCCCGCGGGTGGTCGATCGCGCCTGCGTGGCGTCAACTGGCCGCCGAGACACCGTAGTTCTCCGTCCACTGCCGTGCCTCCGCCAGCGCCTCCGGATGCAGGGCCTCGCCCGCCGCGAGCAGGCGCGGCAGCAGCGTCCGCTCCGTCGTCACCGCCCGGAACTGCAGCGCGACCGTCACATCGTGATCGGGCCGGTACACGATCCGCACCGGGTCGCCCGCCCGTATCTCACCGGGCCGGATCACCCGCAGATACGCGCCCGGCGCACCCCGCCGGGTGAAGCGCTTCACCCAGCCCTGCTCGCCCATGTGGCCCTGGAAGGTGCGGCAGGGGATACGGCCGCTGGTGACCTCCAGCACGACCTCCTCGCCGATGCCCCAGCGCTCACCGATCAGGGCGCCGGAGACGTCGATCCCCTCGGTGGTGAGGTTCTCGCCGAACGCGCCGTTCGCCAGCGGGCGGCCCAGCTCCCGCTCCCATGCGTCGAGGTCCTCGCGGGCCACGGCATAGACGGCCTGGTCGTCGCCGCCGTGGTACCGCGTCTCGCACACCGCGTCCCCGGCCAGACCGCTGCCGCCGACTCCCTTCGGCCCCGGCGCCGCCACCCGCACCGGCCCGTCCACCGGCCGCTTGTCGATGCCGGTCAGCCCCTCCGGCTGGTCGGTGTACGGCACGGCCTTCGGGCGCCCGAGATTCACAGACAGAAGCTTCATGGCCCGCACGGTAGGCCTCACGATGCCAAAGCGTCGACGCATTATTCGGCGCCGTATGAAAGGAGCGCTTATCCTTCAGGGTGTGATCGAAGCCCGTCATCTCCGTGTGCTGCGCGCCGTGGCCGCCACCGGTTCGTTCTCCGCCGCGGCCCGTGAGCTGGGCTGCACCCAGCCCGCCGTCAGCCAGCAGATGAAGGCGCTCGAGGCGTCCGTCGGCACCCCGCTGCTCGTCCGCACCGGCCGCGAGATGCGGCTGACCCAGGCCGGTGAGGCACTGGTCCGGCACGCCGCGGGCATCCTCGCCGGGCTCACCGCCGCCGAGGAGGAGGTGGCGGCCATCGCCGGGCTCCGGGCGGGCCGGGTCCGGCTGGTCTCCTTCCCCAGCGGCAGCTCCAGGCTCGTACCGACGGCGCTCGCCGCACTGCGCGACGCGCATCCCGGCACGCGGGTCTCCCTGGAGGAGGCCGAACCGCCGCGTTCCGTGGAGATGCTGCGTGAGGGCGACTGCGACGTGGCGCTCGCCTTCCGCTACGAGGGGTCGGCGGGGGCGGAGGAGTGGGACGACCTCGTGGTGCGCCCGCTGCTCACCGACCGGCTCGTCGGCCTGCTGCCGGAACGGCACCGGCTGGCGCGGGCGGCGTCCCTCGCCATAGGGGAGCTCGCCGAGGAGCCGTGGATCGCGGGCTGCCCGCGCTGCCGGGGGCAGCTGGTCGAGGTGTGCGAGGCGGCCGGCTTCACACCGCGCATCGACTTCGCGACCGACGACTATCCGGCGGTCGCCGGGCTGGTCGGCGCCGGCCTCGGTGTCGCCGTACTGCCGCAGCTCGCGGTGGAGTCGGTACGGCCCAGAGGTGTCCGCACGGTCTCCCTGGAGCCGGCCGTGCGGCGGGAGATCGTCGCGCTGACCCTCCCGGACCTCGCCCAGGTGCCGGCGGTCAAGGCCACGCTGGATCAGCTGGCTCGGGCGGCCGCCCGGTAGGCCCCGGTAGTCCGGCGCCGCCGGGCAGCCCCGGGTGGTTCGGCGGGGCCCGGTAGCCCTGGGTGGTTCGGCGGGGCCCGGTAGCCCTGGGTGGTTCGGCGGGGCCCGGTAGCCCCGGGTGGTTCGGCGGGGCCCGTTCCGGCGGCCGTGTCGTGGAGTGCGGCGGCCCGACCGGCGCACGGTCATCCGTCGGCCACGGTCACGGTCACCGTCATGGGTCGGCTCGCCGTGGCAGATCGGCTCGCAGGGCGCTGCGCCTGGTGGTCACCTCCACCGAAAAAACAAGAACACGTGTGGCGTGCCCGAGCTGCAGAAACGTTCCTTCAGGATTTCGAGGCGGCGTGCCCGCCGGCAGTCGACGCCGAGGCCGACACCAGCCGGTTCCGCGCCCGGCCCATCAACTCTTCGCGCTCGTCCTCGGTCAGGCCGCCCCAGACGCCGTACGGTTCGCGCACCGCCAGCGCGTGTGCGGCGCACTCGGCGCGCACCGGGCACCTCATGCAGACCTCTTTGGCCGAGTTCTCACGAGCGCTGCGTGCCGCACCCCGTTCGCCCTCCGGGTGGAAGAAGAGCGAGCTGTCCACCCCGCGGCACGCAGCCAGGAGCTGCCAGTCCCACAGGTCCGCGTTCGGTCCGGGAAGGCGGGAGAAATCTGCCATTGCGTGACCCCTTGTAGCCGTTCTGGGCGGATCCGGTGTCCACGACCGTACAACTACGATCCAAGGAGATGAAAATATGACTCATTGCGAATCTAGCTCCAGACACCTGCAAACGGGAAGAAAAGGGTCTGAATGGGGCATGGGTTGTGATGAAAGCTTGAGGGTCTCCCGCGCGTATCTCCATCGTGTCCGCCCCCTCACGTAGAGTGTCGAAGATGGCAGACGGCCCCGTAACCCTTTCGAGTGACCGTCGTTGAGAGTGCGAGGCGGTTGAAAGAACAAGCGCTCGGGCGGGCGTCCGAGACGGTCGACCGCACAGGTGACGATTTCGTACCAGCCTGGAGGCTCAAGGTGACGCGCATCAGCTGCGGAGGGCGGCCATGACTTCCGTCCTCGTCTGCGACGACTCCCCGCTTGCCCGAGAGGCGCTCCGCCGCGCGGTCGCGACCGTGCCCGGCGTCGAGCGCGTGACGACGGCGGCCAACGGCGAGGAAGTCCTCCGCCGCTGGGGCGCCGACCGCTCGGACCTGATTCTGATGGACGTACGCATGCCCGGCCTGGGCGGCGTCGAGACCGTCCGGCGACTGCTGTCCGCCGACCCCGGCGCGCGCATCATCATGCTCACCGTCGCCGAGGATCTCGACGGTGTCGCTCTCGCCGTGGCCGCCGGTGCCCGTGGCTATCTGCACAAGGACGCCTCCCGCGCCGAGCTGCGGGCCACGGTCACGCAGGCCCTCGCCGACCCGACCTGGCGGCTCGCCCCGCGCCGGCTGCGCTCCGCCGAGATGGGCGCCGCGCCGACGCTCACCGCGCGCGAGATCCAGGTCCTCGAGGGGATGAGTCACGGCCGCTCCAACGCGGAGATCGGCCGCGAGCTGTTCCTCTCCGAGGACACGGTCAAGACGCACGCCCGGCGGCTGTTCAAGAAGCTGGGCGCGTCCGACCGGGCGCACGCCGTGGCGCTCGGATTCCGGTGGGGCCTGGTGCGCTAGGACCTGTCCTCCGGATCGGACCGGCTGCGGCGCGGCCCGTGGAGCGGCTGCGAAAGAGACGGCTCCTGGCGAGCGGGGGCATGTGGATGCCCCCGCCCGGGTTCTTCGCATGCGTGGTGCCGGGGGCGGCCGCCGGTGCGGACGGGTGCGGTCGCCCTCTCCCGTGGGTCGTGCGGCTGCGGGCCGGGCGCGGGTTATACGTGCCGTACACGAGGTATGTGCCGTACGCGGGTCTCTATGTGCCGTACGCGGGTCTCGTCCCGTACGGGGCTTGCGCGCCGCGCAATTCGTACTCGCGGCGCGCACCGCTCACGTCGGGCCCGCCGCACGCGCCGTGCGGATCGTCCCGGCTGTCCGAGCCGAACCCGCTGTCCACGTTGCGTGAGACGTCGGACTCGTACGCGCCGTGCGACTCGTACGCATCGTGCACCTCGTGCGCGGCTCGCGAACGGCGGCGGCGCTCCCACCCCCGAAGGGCACCCGGTGGGGCACCCGGAAGGGCGCACGGGGCGCCGGCGCGGACCCGCTGCAGCGCCCCCAGGCCCCGGCCGATCCGGACGACAGGTCCCCAGGCGGACCGTTCACACCGTGCTGAAGGCGCCGCACATCGCGCCCACCAGGGCATCGGCGGCGATCGCCGGATGCCCGCTGCTCGTTTCGCCGCGGATGACGCATCCTTGAGGTGTGGAGTTCCTCGGGGACGAGTCGGACGAGCGGAAGGGGAGGGCGCAGGGGATGAGTTCCGGCGCACCTGCTCATAACGCTTCGGTGCACAACGAGGGACGTGGTGTCACGGACTCTGAGTCCGCAAGGCACCATGGACCGATGCGCGAGGACGAGGCGGGCACTGCCCAGGGGGCGATCGGTGCACTCGTCCATCGCGCCGTCGAGGGCGATGAGCAGGCCACGCACGATCTGCTCGCCCACGTTCACCCGCTTGCCCTGCGCTACTGCCGCACCCGGCTGTCCCGGCTGCCCGGGGACGCCCGTCACTTCGTCGAGGACCTCGCCCAGGAAGTCTGTGTCGCGGTGCTGCTCGCGCTGCCCCGCTACCGGGACACCGGGCGCCCCTTCGAGGCGTTCGTCTTCGCCATCGCCGCCCACAAGGTCGCCGACCTGCAGCGCGCCGCGATGCGCCACCCCGGCTCCACCGCCGTGCCCTCGGACGAGATGCCCGAACGTCCCGACGACTCCCTGGGCCCGGAGGAGCGCGCGCTGCTCAGCAGCGACGCCGAGTGGGCCAAGAAACTCCTCGCCAACCTGCCCGAGAACCAGCGCGAGCTGCTGCTGCTGCGCATCGCGGTCGGCCTCACGGCGGAGGAGACTGGACAGATGTTGGGAATGTCACCCGGCGCGGTCCGGGTGGCGCAGCACAGGGCGCTGAGCCGGCTGCGCGCGCTGGCGGAGCAGTAATCACCGCCGCTGGGCCACGGCTTGGCGAGTGAACCGGCGGGCGGGCGTTTCCGTAACGGTTCCCGTAGGAACGTACGAAGGCCGGAGCCGTGCGAAACCGTGGAATGAGACACCTCCGCTTCCCGTTAGCATGGACATCCGCACCGATCAAGGCCATTTGGGGAAGGTGTCATGACTGCCAACGTCGACGGCGTGCCCGAAAAGTTCGCGACTCTCGGGCTGACCTACGACGACGTGCTGCTGCTGCCGGGCGCATCCGAGGTGCTCCCCAACGCGGTCGACACCTCGTCCCGAATCTCCCGCAATGTCCGGGTCAACATCCCGCTTCTGTCCGCCGCCATGGACAAGGTCACCGAGGCGCGTATGGCGATCGCGATGGCCCGTCTGGGCGGCGTCGGCGTACTGCACCGCAATCTGTCCATCGAGGACCAGGTCAACCAGGTCGACCTGGTGAAGCGGTCCGAGTCCGGCATGGTCACCGACCCCATCACGGTGCACCCCGAGGCCACGCTCGCCGAGGCCGACGCGCTGTGCGCCAAGTTCCGCATCAGCGGTGTCCCGGTCACCGACCCGGCGGGCAAGCTGCTGGGCATCGTGACCAACCGCGACATGGCCTTCGAGACCGACCGCAGCCGCCAGGTGCGCGAGGTAATGACCCCGATGCCGCTGGTCACCGGCAAGGTCGGCATCTCCGGTGTGGACGCCATGGAGCTGCTGCGCCGCCACAAGATCGAGAAGCTTCCGCTCGTCGACGACGAGGGCATCCTCAAGGGCCTGATCACGGTCAAGGACTTCGTCAAGGCGGAGAAGTACCCGAACGCCGCCAAGGACGCCGAGGGCCGGCTGCTCGTCGGCGCCGCCGTGGGCGCCAGCCCCGAGGCGCTGGAGCGCGCCCAGGCGCTCACCGAGGCCGGTGTGGACTTCCTGGTGGTCGACACCTCCCACGGCCACAACAGCAACGCGCTCAGCTGGATGTCGAAGATCAAGTCGGCCGTGGCGGTCGATGTGATCGGCGGCAACGTCGCCACCCGGGAGGGCGCGCAGGCGCTGATCGACGCCGGTGTCGACGGCATCAAGGTGGGCGTGGGCCCCGGCTCCATCTGCACCACGCGTGTGGTGGCCGGCATCGGCGTCCCGCAGGTCACCGCGATCTACGAGGCCTCCCTCGCCGCCGGCCCGGCGGGCATCCCGCTGATCGGCGACGGCGGTCTGCAGTACTCCGGCGACATCGGCAAGGCGCTCGCCGCCGGCGCCGACACGGTGATGCTGGGCAGCCTGCTCGCGGGCTGCGAGGAGTCCCCCGGCGAGCTGCTGTTCATCAACGGCAAGCAGTACAAGTCGTACCGCGGCATGGGCTCGCTCGGCGCCATGCAGTCGCGCGGCCAGGGCAAGTCGTACTCCAAGGACCGCTACTTCCAGGCGGAGGTCTCCTCCGACGACAAGCTGGTGCCCGAGGGCGTCGAGGGCCAGGTGCCCTACCGCGGCCCGCTGGCCAATGTGCTGCACCAGCTGGTCGGCGGTCTCCGCCAGACCATGGGCTACGTGGGCGCCGCCACCATCGGCGAGATGCAGACCAAGGGCCGCTTCGTCCGGATCACCTCGGCGGGGCTCAAGGAGAGCCACCCGCACGACATCCAGATGACGGTCGAGGCGCCGAACTACAGCAGCAACTGAGCCCCGCCCGCGCGGCCGGCCGTGCGGCCGCCGTACGCGGGTGAGGTGCGGCTGGGAGAAGTCGTGCGGCGCCGGACGGCGAGATGCCGTGAGGCGCCGGTCGGCGACATCGTGAAGCGCGGTCCGGCCAGGCCGTGCGGCGCGGAGCAGGGGCGGGCCCCCGGGAGCACCGGGGCCGCCCCTGTCGCATGCGTCGGCGATACTGGAAGACGCTGCAACGCATCAGGGAAAGGCCACAGACGTGACTGAGATCGAGATCGGGCGCGGCAAGCGCGGCCGCAGGGCGTACGCCTTCGACGACATCGCCGTCGTCCCCAGCCGCCGTACGCGGGACCCGAAGGAGGTCTCGATCGCCTGGCAGATCGACGCCTACCGCTTCGAGCTGCCCTTCCTGGCCGCCCCCATGGACTCCGTGGTCTCGCCGGACACGGCCATCCGCATCGGCGAGCTCGGCGGCCTCGGCGTGCTGAACCTCGAGGGCCTGTGGACCCGCTACGAGGACCCGCAGCCGCTGCTCGACGAGATCGCCGAGCTGCCGGCCGACTCCGCCACCCGCCGCCTCCAGGAGATCTACGCCGCGCCGATCAAGGAGGAGCTGATCGGGCAGCGCATCAAGGAGGTGCGCGACTCGGGTGTGGTCACCGCCGCCGCGCTCTCCCCGCAGCGCACCGCCCAGTTCTCCAAGGCCGTCGTGGACGCGGGCGTGGACATCTTTGTCATCCGCGGCACCACGGTCTCCGCGGAGCACGTCTCCGGCTCGCACGAGCCGCTGAACCTGAAGCAGTTCATCTACGAGCTCGACGTGCCGGTGATCGTCGGCGGCTGCGCCACCTACACGGCGGCCCTGCACCTGATGCGCACCGGTGCCGCCGGTGTCCTGGTCGGCTTCGGCGGCGGTGCCGCGCACACCACGCGCAATGTGCTGGGCATCCAGGTCCCGATGGCCACCGCGGTCGCCGATGTGGCCGCGGCCCGGCGCGACTACATGGACGAGTCCGGCGGCCGCTATGTGCATGTGATCGCGGACGGCGGTGTCGGCTGGTCCGGCGACCTGCCCAAGGCGATCGCCTGCGGCGCCGACGCGGTGATGATGGGCTCCCCGCTCGCCCGCGCGACCGACTCTCCGGGCAGGGGCCACCACTGGGGCATGGAGGCGGTGAACGAGGAGCTGCCGCGCGGCAAGAAGGTCGACCTCGGCACGGTCGGCACGCTGCAGGAGATCCTCACCGGCCCGTCCCACACCCCCGACGGCTCCATGAACCTCTTCGGCGCCCTGCGCCGCGCCATGGCCACCACCGGCTACAGCGAGCTGAAGGAGTTCCAGCGCGTCGAGGTCACCGTCGCCGACTCCCAGCACCGGCGCTGACCGGCGGGCACACGCAAGCCTCCGAGGGCCGGTCACCCGAGTGGGTGACCGGCCCTCTGTCTGTCTCGGCTGCGGTTGTCGGGGGCGCCAGTAGCACCAGGGGAGCGCGGTTGTCTTCGGGACGGATTCGCGCTGGTCCGCCTGCGTGAAGCGGCTGACGTGGGCAGCGGCGCCCAGGCTCGTCTGGGAGCCCCCTTCCAAGGACCAGGTCCGGCCCCGTCCCCTCGGGGCCCGGCCCCGATTCCGACGGACCGTCCACCGGGCTACTGGGCGGTGACGTGGAAGGGGGCTCCCATGGGACGCCACCGCAAGCCCACTCGCTGGGATCGGACCCGTCTTCGGATGGTGAAGTACCGGAGGAGGTTGATCTTGCGGATCTTCGGATGGTGAGCGGCCGCCCCCACGACAGCCAGGGGCGGACACTCCGTGCACCATCGGGAGCCTGCCGCAGCCAGCCCCTGCGTGGGCTCCACCCACGCCTACGGTACCCATGCGCCGTCCCGCACACCACAAACCGCAGTCGCACGGCCCTGCCCCGCGCCCCGCGCTCACAACCGATGCGCCGCCCCCGTGGGTGTGGCCCCCCGTGTGTCGAGCAGGAGCTGGGCCTTCACGGACAGGCCCTGGAGGTCGTAGGTGCGGTGCTGCTGGAGGAGGATGGTGAGGTCGGCGTCGGCGGCGGCCTCGTAGAGGGAGTCGGCGCGGGGGAGGGGGCGGTCAAGGACGTTCCAGGACGGGACGTGCGGGTCGTGGTAGCTGACCGAGGCGCCGAGGTCCATCAGGCGGATCGCGATCTCCCGCGCGGGTGTGCCCTGCTGGTCGGCGAGGTCGGGCTTGTAGGTGACGCCGAGGAGCAGGACGCGTGCGCCGCGCGCGGACTTGCCGTGCTCGTTGAGCAGCGCGGCGGCCCGCTGCACGACGTAGCGCGGCATGCGGCTGTTGACCTCCTGGGCCAGCTCCGCCATCCGCAGGGGGCGGCCGGCGTGCGCGGTGAGGTCCTGGGGAACCGCGTGGCCGCCGACGCCGGGGCCGGGGCGGAACGCCTGGAACCCGAACGGCTTGGTCTCCGCGCAGCGGATGACGTCCCACAGGTCGACGCCCAGCTCATGGCAGAGCACGGCCATCTCGTTGACCAGCGCGATGTTGACGTGCCGGAAGTTCGTCTCCAGGACCTGCACCGTCTCCGCCTCCCGCAGTCCGCGCGCCCGGACCACCTTGTCGGTGATCCGCCCGTAGAAGGCCGCTGCGGACTCGGTGCAGGCGGAGGTGAGCCCGCCGATGACCTTCGGCGTGTTGGCGGGCGTGACGTCGCGGTTGCCGGGGTCGAGGCGGTGGGGGGAGTAGGCGAGGTGGAAGTCGCGCCCCGCGCGCAGCCCGGACTCCGACTCGAGCAGCTCCCGCAGGAAGCCCTCGGTGGTGCCGGGCGGCACGGGGGACTCCAGGATCACGGTGGTGTGCGGGCGCAGCCGCGCGGCGAGGGTGCGGGCGGCGGTCTCCACCTGGCTCAGGTCGAGCGCGCCGTCCGCGCCGCGCGGGGCCGGCGCGCAGATGACCGCGGTGCGCACCCGGCCCAGCTCCGCCGGGGCGGCGGTGACGCGGAATCCCTGCGCGAGCATCCGGCGCACCTCGGCCGGGCTGAGGGAGCCCGCCTCGGGGCCGGTCCGGTAACCGACGGTCGGAATCCCGGCGGCGACGGCGGCCTGGGCCAGGGGCAGGCCGTACGGGCCGAGTCCGATGACGGCGAGATCTGCGGGCATGGCGTGGGCCGTCCTTCCCAGTAGCCGAAGTGGGACAGGTGCGCAAGCCGTGTGGACAGAACGAGCGAGCGCAATGTCAGACTAGGAGTAAATATGACCGATTTGCGGGATTGGTCGGCCGAAATTCGGTGAGTCGTCCCGAGTGGTTGTCCACAGGCTGGGGGCCCCTGGTGGCTGAAGTCGGGCAAGCCGGTCACAATTTGGGCATGAGACAGGGGGACCGGGCTTCGCCCGACGGGTGCGGCCGACGCGACCGATGAGCGGGAGGCAGCGGTGAGGACAGCGATACTGGGGCCGGCGCAGCGCGCCGAGTCACTGGCATCCATGGCCGAGCGCGAGCTGGACGTGCTGGTGGTGGGCGGCGGTGTGGTCGGCGCGGGCACCGCGCTGGACGCCGTGACGCGCGGCCTGTCCACGGGACTGGTCGAGGCGCGTGACTGGGCGTCAGGCACCTCCAGCCGGTCCAGCAAGCTGATCCACGGCGGCCTGCGCTATCTGGAGATGCTCGACTTCGGGCTGGTGCGGGAGGCGCTGAAGGAGCGCGGCCTGCTGCTGGAGCGGCTCGCGCCGCACCTGGTCAAGCCGGTGCCCTTCCTCTACCCGCTCCGGCACAAGGGCTGGGAGCGGCTCTACGCCGGATCGGGCGTCGCCCTCTACGACGTGATGTCCATGGCCCGCGGACACGGCCGGGGACTGCCCCTGCACCGGCACCTCAGCCGCCGTCACGCCCTCAGAGTGGCGCCCTGCCTGAAGAAGGACGCGCTGGTCGGCGCCCTGCAGTACTACGACGCCCAGATGGACGACGCCCGCTATGTGGCGACCCTGGTGCGCACCGCCGCCGCCTACGGTGCCAAGGTCGCCAACCGGGCCCGCGTCACCGGCTTCCTGCGCGAGGGCGAGCGGGTCGTCGGCGCCCGGGTGCAGGACGTGGAGGGCGGCGGCGAGTACGAGGTCCGCGCCAAGCAGATCGTCAACGCCACCGGCGTGTGGACCGACGACACCCAGGCGATGGTCGGCGAGCGCGGCCAGTTCCACGTCCGGGCCTCCAAGGGCATCCACCTCGTCGTCCCCAAGGACCGCATCCACTCCAGGACCGGGCTCATCCTGCGCACCGAGAAGTCCGTGCTGTTCGTCATCCCCTGGGACCGGCACTGGATCATCGGGACCACCGACACCGACTGGGACCTCGACAAGGCCCACCCGGCCGCCTCCAGCGCCGACATCGACTATCTCCTCGAACACGTCAACTCGGTGCTCGCCGTGCCGCTCACCAGGGACGACGTCGAGGGCGTGTACGCCGGTCTGCGGCCACTGCTGGCCGGCGAGTCCGACGCCACCAGCAAGCTGTCGCGCGAGCACAGCGTGGCCCACCCGGTGCCCGGTCTGGTCGTGGTCGCCGGCGGCAAGTACACGACCTACCGCGTGATGGCCAAGGACGCGGTGGACGCCGCCGTGCACGGCCTGGACATGCGCGTCGCCGACTGTGTCACCGAGGACACCCCGCTGCTCGGCGCCGAGGGATACCGGGCGCTGTGGAACGCACGGGCCCGCATCGCCGCCCGCACCGGACTGCACACGGTGCGCGTGGAGCACCTGCTCAACCGCTACGGCTCACTCACCGAGGAGATCCTGGACCTCATCGCCTCGGACCACTCCCTGGGCGAGCCCCTGCAGTCGGCCGACGACTATCTGCGCGCCGAGATCACCTACGCCGCCTCCCACGAGGGAGCACGGCACCTGGACGACGTGCTGACCCGGCGCACCCGCATCTCCATCGAGACGTTCGACCGGGGCACCCGCTGCGCCCGGGAGGCCGCCGAGCTGATGGCACCGGTGCTGGGCTGGGACAAGGACCGGATCGAGCGCGAGGTGCAGCACTACGAGAAGCGGGTGGAGGCGGAGCGCGAGTCGCAGCGCCAGCCGGACGACCTGACGGCGGACGCGGCACGGCTGGGGGCGCCGGACATCGTGCCGCTGTGACGGTTCCGTGGTGGTGCCGGGCGGCGGTGCCGGGCGGTTGTTCTCGTCGGCCGGCGGAGCCGCCCCTCCACGTTCACTCGAACGAGTGTCGCGAACCGGGACCTTCGTTCGGAACCCGCTCGTTCTACGGGGTGCGAGGGCAGAACTCGGCCGCGAGCACCGCGGGTTCGAGGCCGGGATCGTCCATCGTGTCCGTGTTCAGCCGGAAGGTGAGGACCCGCCGGCCGTCCGCGGTGGCTGCGGTGCGCACGTAGCTGCCCAGGATGCGTCCGTTGTGTCCCCACACGGTCGTGCCGCACGGAAGTTTCTCGGGATACAGGCCCAGGCCGTACGAGCCGCGTGCGGCACGGGTGTCGAGCATCTCACGCAGCATCCGCGGGGAGAGCAGCTCACCGCCCAGCAGCGCCCCGTAGAAGCGGTTCAGGTCGGCGAGTGTGGTCACCAGCTCGCCCGCCGCGCCGGCCACCCGCGGGTCGAGCTCGGTGACGTCGGCTCCGCCGGAGCTGTAGGCGCGGCCGTGCGGTGAGGGAAGGGAGCTTTCGGAGCCGGGGAAGGAGGTGCCCGTCAGACCCAGCGGAGCGAGGATGCGCCGCTCGGCCTCGGCGGCGTAGGAACGGCCGGTGACCCGTTCTATGACCAGGCCGAGCAGGACGTAGTTGGTGTTCGAGTAGGAGAAGCGGCCCTTGGCGGCCGGAGGGTGGGTGAGAGCGATGCGCAGAGCCTGAAGGGGCGTCACGGGGACCGTGCCCCGGGTCTGGACGGTGAAGTCGTACAGGCCGCTGGTGTGCGCGAGCAGGGAACGCAGGGTCAGCGCGCGGCCGTCGTTCCCGGCTCCCCGCACCAGCCCCGGCAGATGCTCCTCCACGGTGTCCGACAGCGACAGACGGCCTTCCTCGGCCAGTTGCAGCACCACCGTCGCGATGAACGTCTTGGTGATGCTGCCCGCGCGGAAGTGGTCGGTGCGCGTGATGCCCTGGCCGGCCTGGGCGTAGCGCGAGCCGTCCTCCGTCTGGGCGAGCAGGGCCGCTCCCGGCGCACCGCCCCGTGCGACCGGCTGCGGGACCAGCTCGTCCGCGGGCGAGACGGAGGGGGCCGAGGAGGCCCCCGGGGCGAGGGCGAGCAGGGCCAGGGACACAGGAACGGCCAGTAGTGTCCGCAGCGGCTGCATCCCGGTCCCTCCGTCGTCGGGGGCCCCATCATGCAGGGTGGCGGAACGCCTTGCTCACCCGGGTCACCGGGGCGGGCGGACCGGGACGGCGCGTGGGGCACCCTGAGCGCCGGCCGCTTGTCGCGTGAGAGACAATGAAGGCTCTGTCAGGGCGGGTTGCATGAGGGGACGCATGTCGGAGGCGGAGCGGGCGGGAACATCCCGTACGGACGAGAGCGCACGTCTCCTCGCCGGGCGGTACCGGCTGGGAGAAGTGCTCGGCCGCGGCGGCATGGGGACGGTGTGGCGGGCCGAGGACGAGACCCTGGGGCGGACGGTCGCCGTCAAGGAGCTCCGGTTCCCGTCCAACATCGACGAGGACGAGAAACGGCGGCTGATCACGCGAACGCTGCGTGAGGCCAAGGCGATCGCGCGGATCCGCAACAACAGCGCGGTGACCGTCTTCGACGTGGTCCAGGAGGACGACCGGCCCTGGATCGTGATGGAGCTGGTCGAGGGCAAGTCGCTCGCCGAGGTCATCCGGGAGGACGGCCTGCTCGAGCCCAGACGGGCGGCGGAGGTCGGGCTCGCCGTGCTCGACGTGCTGCGGTCCGCGCACCGGCAGGGCATCCTGCACCGCGACGTGAAGCCGTCGAACGTGCTCATCGCCGACGACGGCCGGGTCGTGCTCACCGACTTCGGCATCGCCCAGGTCGAGGGCGACCCGTCCATCACCTCGACCGGCATGCTGGTCGGCGCGCCCTCCTACATCTCCCCGGAGCGCGCCCGCGGCCACAAGCCGGGCCCGGCGGCCGACCTGTGGTCGCTCGGCGGACTGCTCTACGCGGCGGTGGAGGGAGTCCCGCCCTACGACAAGGGCTCCGCGATCGCCACGCTCACGGCGGTGATGACCGAGCCGCTCGAGGAGCCGAAGAACGCGGGACCGCTCAGGGACGTCATCCACGGGCTGCTCACCAAGGACCCGGAGAAGCGGCTCGACGACGCCGGGGCGCGGGCCATGCTGAACGCGGTCATCCACACGCCCGAGAAGGAGGAGGCCGAGCCCGCGGACGCCACCAAGGTGGTGCCGCTGCCGGAGCAGCCCGGTGAGCGGGCGGCGCGGCCCGGCGGCAAGCGGGGCGAGGAGGCCGGGGAGCGGCTGCGGGGCGCGTTGCGCTCCGTGCGCAAGGCGGCCGCCGTGGCCACGGGTGCCGCCGTCGGCGCCAAGTCGGCGGGTGCTGCTGGGGCTTCCGGCACGGACGGCTCCGCCGCGGCCGCCGACTCGGCAAAGGCGGGCACGGGGAGCGGGGCGCCCTCGGCGGGCACCGCGTCCACCGGCACGGGCGCGGCCGGGGCGGCCGGCAAGGACTCCGGCACGAGTGGCGGCTCCGGGGCCGGGACGGCGGACGAGCCGTCGGCGGCGCAGCCCGCGGCCAAGGGCGCGAGTTCGGGCTGGCCGACGATGACCCCGCCGGACCTCCCGGCCCGTCCCGCGCCCCGGGCGTCGATCACCGATGTGGTGCCGCGGCAGACGTTGGTCGCCATCGCCGTGATCGTGCTGCTGGCCGTGATCGGAGTGGTGATCGGCATCGCTCTCGCCGACGGTGATGAGGACGACGGCAAGGCCGCCGGGAAGGGTGCCGCGGCGACCGCGGACGCGTCGGCCGGCCCCCGGACCAAGGGCGACGACAAGGACGGCACCGGTACCGACGGCTCCGCGACCGAGCCGGCCGGGACGGGTGCGCCCGCGGGCGGTGGCGCCGGTGACGGAGCGTCGGACGGCTCCTCGGACGGTTCGTCGGACGGCTCCTCGGACGACGAGGGCGATGACGACACCTCGGCGGAGGAGACGTACAAGGGCGACCAGGGCTACTCGATCGGGCTGCCCGAGGGGTGGAAGTACCAGTCGACCGGGGCGGCGGGGGATCGCTTCACCGGCCCCGACGGGCAGAAGCTGCTGATCGCCTGGACGTCCACGCCGAAGTCCGACCCGGTGGCGGACTGGCGGAACCAGGAACGCTTCATGGTGCGGTCGCAGTACAAGAAGATCCGCATAGAGAAGGTGGGCTACCGCGGCTGGAACGCCGCCGACTGGGAGTTCACGTATGTGGAGAACGGGACGAAGTGGCGGACCATCGACCGGGGCTTCGTGGTCAACGACCGGCAGGGGTACGCCCTGATGTACACGGCGAAGGCCAAGACGTGGGGTGAGGAGGAGCGCAGGGAGACCTGGCGGACCCTGACGCGCTCCTTCGAGCCCAAGTCCTGAGCCCCTCCGGGGCATGGGCGCACCCCCGTTTGGAAAGTGAGATGTGGCATCCCCTCTTTGCGGGTTGCCTCGGGCACGTATCGTGAGTGCTTGCGGACCGTACGCAGCCGGAACGGGTCGCGAGGCGAACGGATTTGACCGACCGCACTGCCGGGGGAGGCAACGTGGACGACTATGCGGGACGGGTTCTCGCCGACCGCTACCGCCTGCCGCTGCCGCCGTCCGACGAGTACGAACTCACCGAGACCCGCGCCTTCGACACCTACAGCGGGCAGGAAGTCCTGGTCAGGCAGGTGCCGTTGCCGGAGGTCGTCGAGGCCGAGGTGCTCGACGCCGAGGGGCTGCCGGAGGGCTTCACCGCACGGGACGGCGGCGCGCGGCGCGACCCGGGCCGCCCGCCCGCCCGGTCGAGCACCCGCCGGCCCACGGACCCGGTCGTGCGGCGGGCCGTGGAGGCCGCGCAGGCGGCGGCCGCCATCCCGGACCATCCCCGGCTCGACCAGGTCTTCGACGTCTTCGCCGAGGGCGGCTCGCTGTGGGTGGTCAGTGAGCTGGTGGCCGCGCGCCCGCTGGCCGCACTGCTCGCCGAGAAGCCGCTGACGCCGTACCGGGCGGCGGAGGTCGCCTCCGACGTGCTGATGGCACTGCGGGCGCTGCACGCGCACGGCTGGGTGCACCGCAACATCACCGCGCGCACGGTGCTGGTCTGCGACGACGGCCGGGTGATGCTCACCGGTCTCGCGGTCGGCGCGGCCGAGGAGGCGCTGTGCGGCTACGACCCGGTGCCGCCGCCCCCGGGCTCCGAGGGATCGCACGGCTCCGAAGGGCCGCAGGGCTCCGGAGTCCGGGCTTCCGCCCCGGATACGCCCCCCGGAGCGCCGGGCGCGCAACGCAACGGAGCCTGGCCGCCCGGATCCTCCGGCGGACCGTCCGGAACCGCCGCACCGGCTCCCCGGAGCGACCCCGAGGCCCTGCGCCGGGCCGCCATCGAGGCGCGGGCCGGGCACCTGCGCGCGAGCGGGGACGGCACATCAGGCGGCGGCGTTCCCGCCGTGACGGCTCCCCGGGCGCTCGGCAGCGCCGGGGACATCAGGGCGGCCCGGGCCGGGGCGATCGCCGCGTACCGGGCGGGGGCGCGCGCCGCCGCCCGGGTGCAGGAGGCACAGCAGAGCGGCCGGGCCTCCACCGCCCTGCCGGGTGCCCGCACGGCGCCGGAGGGCGGCCGGACCGCGTCGCCCGGCCAACTCCCCGCGGCCCCCGGCAGCACCGGGCCCCACACCAACGGGTCCACCCAGTCCCCGTACTCCACGCAGGTGCCGTATCCCGCGGGCCCGGGACAGCAGGGGAGCGGCCCCGGCGCTCCCGGCGTGTCCGGCGTTACGGGCGGCGGCAGCGGAGCGGGCCCGGCGTCCACGGGCACCCAGCCGCCGGGCCAGATCGCCGACCCCTACGGCGTGGCCGGCGCCGGCCGGCCCGGCGCCGCATCCCGCACCGGCACGGGCATCGGCAGCACCGCGCCCGCGCTCGGCGCCGGCGCTCAGGCACGCACCGCGCTTCCGTCCGCCGGTTCCGACGAGGCCGCCCCGGCTCCTGGTGCCGACCGCAGCCCCGCCCCGCTGGCGCCCGCGCGCTGGGACGAGCTGGCGGCGCAGAACCCGGTACCGCGCGGGCCCACCAGCGCGTTGGCCGCCGAGCGGGCGCGGCAGGCACGGATGGCCGTCGTCGGCCCGGTGACCGAGCGGTGGGCGCCGGAGCAGGCCGGGCCGGTGCACGAGAACTGGCAGCTGGCCCCGCCGATCGGCCCCGCCACCGACCTGTGGGCGCTCGGTGCGCTGCTGTTCCGGGCCGTGCAGGGACACGCCCCGTACCCGGAGGAGTCCACGGCCGAGCTGGTGCAGATGGTGTGCGCCGAGCCGCCCGCCTTCGCCGAGGAGTGCGGGCCGCTCCGGCCGATCGTGGAGTCGCTGCTGCGGCAGGACCCCACCGAGCGGCCGGACGTCGAGGAACTGCGTGGCTGGCTGCGTTCGCTGGTGCGCTCGGCGCCCGAGCCGGATGCCGGGCTGAATGTGATCACCGCGCCGCCCCTGGAGACCAGCCGGCTGCCGGTGGTGCGCCGCCGGGGCGAGCTGGTGCGCAAGCGGCGGGCCGGGCTCCCCGCCCACCACGGCCGGCACAAGCGGGCCAAGCAGCGCACCCGTTCCCCGCACCGGCTCGGCCGTACCCTGCTCCTGCTGGTGCTGCTCCTGCTGGCCGGTGCCGTCGCCTACGCCACGCTGTTCATGCCGAAGGCGGGCGAGGACACCTCGGGCGCCCAGCCCGCCGGAGGAGTCAGCCAGGCGCCGCCGTCGCGGGCGGCGGGAGGCGCGCCCGGCAGCGATGACGAGGCCGGGCGGAAGCAGGAGACGCCGAAGAGCCGTACCGCGAGCAGCCCGGAGGAGTCGGCCGGCTCCACCGAGACCCAGACCACCGTCCCCGAGGTCGCCGAGGGCTTCACGCTGCGCAAGGACCCCGAGGGGTTCCAGATCGCCGTTGCCGAGAAGTGGCAGCGCACCGGGAAGAACGGCAGCGGCCAGATCGTCTACTCCCGCGGCGACTTCGAGCTGATCGTGGTGCCGGGCCGGGACAGCGCGGAGCGCTACGGGAGCGATCCCATGGCCTATCAGCGGGACGACGAGCGTGAACTCCAGCCGTACCGCGACTCCAGCTGGGCCACCTCCACCGGGCTGAAGACCATCGAGGTGGGCGGACGCACCATGGCCGAGGGGCAGTTCACCTGGACCGCCGGCGACGGCGACGACCTGTACGTCCGCAACCTCGCCGCGCTGATCGACGGCCGCTACCACGTGATCCAGGTCCGCGGACCGGAGGGCGAGCGGGACGAGGTGACCCGGCTGTACGAACAGGCGGCGGCCACCTACCGGTTCACCGGCTGAGGCGGGGTCCGGCGGCTCAGCCGTGGGAGGCCGCCCCCGCTGGCAGGCTGCTCAGCCGTGGGAGGCGGCCCCCGCCGGGCAGGCGGATCAGCTATCGGAGACTGCCCGGCCGCCTCCGCCGGGCACCGCGCAGCCGGCCGGAAATGATCGGTGGGCCGCGCGAAACCGGACGCGCGAGTTCCTCGATGACGACGGAGAACGCACGCATCCGTACCCCCTGTGGTTGTCCGGCGCCTTGAACAGCGAGAACCATCACAGTGCGGTCTCCTTGCCACCCCGCCGGTTCCCAGGACAGGGCTTGGTCCCTACCCTGACCCCTGTCAAGACCATTGCGGGGCAACGTGAATCAGATGCAGGGCTCGCTCGTCGCGGGCCGCTACCGGCTCGCCGCGTCCATCGGCAGCGGTGGCATGGGCCGGGTGTGGCGGGCGCACGACGAGGTGCTGCACCGTTCCGTCGCCATCAAGGAACTCACCGCCGCTCTCTACGTATCCGACAGCGAGCAGGCGATGCTGCTCGCCCGGACCCGGGCCGAGGCGCGCGCGGCGGCGCGGATCAACCACTCCGCCGTCGTCACCGTGCACGACGTGCTGGAGCACGACAACCGGCCGTGGATCGTCATGGAGCTGGTCGAGGGCCGCTCGCTGGCGGACAAGGTCATGGAGGAGGGCCGCGTCGAGCCGCGCGAGGCGGCACGGATCGGCATGTGGGTGCTACGCGCGTTGCGCGCCGCTCACTCGGCGGGCGTACTGCACCGGGACGTCAAGCCCGGCAACGTTCTCCTCGGCGACGACGGGCGGGTGCTGCTCACCGACTTCGGTATCGCGCAGATCGACGGCGACACCGCCATCACCCGGACCGGAGAGGTCGTCGGCTCGGTCGACTACCTGGCGCCCGAGCGGGTCCGCGGCCACGACCCCGGCCCGGCCTCCGACCTGTGGGCACTCGGCGCCACCCTGTACACGGCGGTGGAGGGCAATTCGCCGTTCCGCCGCACCTCGCCGCTGAGCACCATGCAGGCGGTCGTCGAGGAGGAGGCCGACGAGCCGCGGCACGCGGGACCGCTGGCCCCCGTCATCAACGCGCTGCTGCTGAAGGACCCGGCCGACCGCCCCGACGCCGCCACCGCCGAGCGGATGCTGGCCGAGGTCGCGCAGGGACGCGAACCCGACGCGGCGCCGCTGTACGCACCGGCCGGGGCGGCGCGCCAGCCCCTGCCGCACGAGACCGGCACGAACGGGACCGTCGGCCGCCACACCCAGCCGACCGGCGCGACGACCGTCCAGCCGCCGCACGCCACGGGGCGCACGGCGGCGCAGTCGCCGCACCCGACCGGCCGGACCGCCGCACCACACCCGTACCCGACGGCACCGGCGGCCGCACCGTCACCCCATGCCACGACACCGGGGCAGCCGCCCTACGCGACCGCGACCGCGTCCGGCGCCACCGTCCCCGTCGCTCCCGGCTCACCGCACACCGGCCACCCCGGCGCGGGCGCGTCTGCCACGGGGGCCACCGGAGCCACTGGAGCCGCTCAATCCACCGGCCCCGCCCGGCGCAGCCGCCGGCGTCTGATCGCGCTGGTCGTCGCCGTCGCCGCGGTCATCGGCGGCGGCACCGCGGTGGTGCTGCAGGAGTGGGGCCAGGGCCGCAGCGGCGGAGGCAGGCCGGCCGCCTCCTCGTCGCCGCGGCCCAGCGCTTCCGCGAGCAAGGGCACCGAGTCCTCCGCCGGCCTCCCCAAGGGCTGGGTGCGGCGCACCGACCCGCTCGGCTTCAGCGTCGCCCTGCCCGGCGAGGACTGGCAGCGCAGTTACGACGAGGAGACCGGCCAGGTCGACTACTCGCCCGACGGCGGCAAGCACTTCCTGCGCATCGCCATCGACGAGGCCCCGGACTTCGACGACCCCTTCGAGCATCTGAAGTCCCTCGACTGGCAGCTGGGGCAGCGGCTCGTCGACTACCGGCGGATCAGTCTCGAGCGCGACGTCTACCGCGACCGGCCGAGCGCCCGTCTGGACCACAGCTGGACGGCGCTCGCCAAGGACACGCCCTTCCCCGGCCGGTACCGGGCGATCGACCACATGTATCTCTCGCACGAGGGCGTCGAGTACGCGCTCTACATGGCCTCCCCGGCCGGGGACTGGGCGACGACCGCCGAGCAGTTCAAGATGGTGCTCAAGGGCTGGCGCGAGCCCTGACACCGGCGTGTACCGGCCGCCGGTTGGCCGAATCGCCGTACCGGAGGGAACACATCCGGTGGGGCATGATGGGCCCATGGGGACCGAGGGGCAGTCCGGCAACGGCATGGGAACCGAGGGGCAGTCCGGCAACGGGTCGGTGCCGGTCAACGCCCGTGTCATCGCGGGGCGTTACCGCCTCGAGGCGCGGCTCGGCCGCGGCGGCATGGGTGTGGTGTGGCGGGCGACGGACCAGCTGCTCGGCCGGCGCGTCGCCGTCAAGGAACTCCCCGTCGACGAGACCCTCCCCGCGGAGGACGCCCGCCGCCGGCGCGAGCGCACCCTGCGCGAGGCGCGGGCGCTCGCCCAGCTGCAGCATCCGCACATCATCGTGGTCCACGACGTCGTGGAGGACGACGAACGCCCGTACATCGTGCTGGAGTTGATCGACGGCTGCTCGCTCGCGGACCGCATCGCCACCCGCGGCGCGGTGGACGCGCCGGAGGCCGCCCGCATCGGCATCCAGCTGCTCGGGGCGTTACGGGCCGCCCACGCCGCCGGCGTGCTGCACCGGGACCTCAAGCCCGCCAACGTGCTGCTGGAGAACGGCACCGACCGGGTCGTCCTCACCGACTTCGGCATCGCCCAGGTGCCGGGGGCCAGCACGCTCACCGAGACCGGCTCCTTCGTCGGCTCGCCCGAATACACCGCTCCCGAGCGGATGTCCGGCACCCGCGCCGGGCCCGAGTCCGATCTGTGGTCGCTGGGCGCGCTGCTGTGCGCCGCCCTCAGCGGCGAGTCGCCGTTCCGGCGCGACTCGATCAGCGGGGTGCTGCACGCCGTGGTCGTCGAGGAGATACGGCCTCCCGCGCAGGCCGAACCGATTCTGCCCGTGGTGCTCGGGCTGCTGGAGCGCGACCCGGACCGGCGGCTGGACGCGGACAGCGCCGAGCGGATGCTGCGGGCGTTCCGCGAGACGGGCCGCACCCCGCAGGTGCCGCCGCTGGGCTATCCGCCGGACGACCGCGGCCGGCCCCGCCTGCGCCGCCCGGCGCGGCGCGAACCCGACGCCGGGCGCCCGCCCGAGACGTACGGCCCGCCCGGCCCGGCGCACCCCGGCACCCGGCCGCCCACCCGGAGCGTGCTGGTGGCCGCGCTGGCCGTCGCCGCGATGGCGGCGGCGGGCGTGTCCGCGGCCGCACTGCTGATGGACCGTGACGACGACGGAGGCGGCACGCCCAGCAGCACCGCGCCCGAAACCCCCGCGAGCCCCTCGCACTCCCCGCCGCCCACGGCTCCCCGCTCGCCCGCCGTTCCCCGGTCGACGGCCGGCTCCGGCATCTCCGTCGCCCCTGGCGTGTCCTCCGCACCCGGCTCACCCTCCGCCTCCCGGACATCCGACGCGCCTCGAGCTCCAGGCACCTCCCCGCCGTCCAACACCCCCTCGCCGTCCGCCTCGACTCCCTAGGGGATGTCCGCATAAGTCGGAGATAAGACCCACGCGGAGTCACGGGTCTGTGACCGGTTGGGGATCGAAGTGGCTCCATGGCGGTTCGGCGCGATATTGATGGAGCCATGAGCAACAACGGGGGTGCCCGCTACGGGGCCGACGAGCCGACGAGTTTTGGCCTGCAACCGCCGAATCCCAACCCGCATTCGGCGGCCGTGCCGCATCCCGGCAACCCGTACTCCGCGCCCACCCAGGTGGCCCAGCACGCGTCCGGCGGTGCGCAGCAGCCTCCCGTCAACCAGCCTCAGCCGGCCCCGCCGCAGCAGCCGACTCCGCCGCAGCCCCAGCCGCAGGCCCCGCTGCCCCAGCCGCAGGCCCCGCTGCCCCAGCCGCACGCGCCGGCCGACCCCGGAGCCGGGCGTCTCATCGCCGGCCGCTACCGGCTGATCTCCAAGCTCGGGCACGGCGGCATGGGCACGGTGTGGCGGGCCAAGGACGAGACGGTGGACCGCGAGGTCGCCGTCAAGGAGCCCCGCGTCCCCGACCACCTTCCCGAGCGTGAACGGTCCAACGTCTTCGAGCGGATGCGCCGCGAGGCGCGGGCCGCGGCCCGGCTGGACCATCCCGCGGTGGTCGACGTCCATGACGTGGCCGTGGTGGACGGTCAGCCGTGGATCGTGATGGAGCTGGTCAACGGCCGTTCCCTCGGGGCCGTTCTGCAGGAGGAGGGCACCCTCTCCGCGCGCGAGGCGGCCCGGGTCGGCCTGGAGGTGCTCGGCGCGCTGGAGGCGGCGCACGCCGCGGGCGTCCTGCACCGGGACGTCAAGCCGGACAACGTCCTGCTCGGCCGGTACGACCGGGTCGTCCTCACCGACTTCGGCATCGCCCAGATCGAGGGCGAGACCGCTCTGACCGACACCGGCGGCTTCGTCGGCTCGCCCGAGTACATCGCCCCGGAGCGCGTGCTGGGCCAGCGTCCCGGTCCCGCCTCCGACCTGTGGTCGCTCGGTGTGGTGCTGTACGCGGCGACGGAGGGCGTCTCGCCGTTCCGCCGCAGCAACACCCCCGCCACGCTGCAGTCCGTCCTCAACGCCACGCCCGCGCCGCCCGCCTCGGCGCAGGGGCCGCTGGCCGAGGCCATCAACGGCCTGCTGCAGAAGGACCCGGCGCGCCGTCCGAACGCCGCTCAGGTGCGGGCCCTGCTGGAGGCCGCGGCGAACCCGCCCGAGCCGCAGCCCACTCAGATCGTCCATGTGCCGGTGCCCGGCTCCGGCGGCAAGGGCATCCGGATCGGCCGCAAGACGCTGGCCGGGCTGGGTGCCGCCGGCGTCGCGGCGGCCCTGGTCGGATACCTGGTCATCGCCGACCCGTTCGCCGGGCCGCTGCCGGACGACTGGAAGAAGCACGAGGAGAAGCACCTCGGCGCCACCGTCGCGGCGCCCAAGGGCTACCAGCGGTCCGGGCCGGAGGACAACGACCAGAGCCTCTGGGCGACGTACACCGACCCGAGCGGCGTCATCTCGATCCAGCTGACCCTCACCAAGCACGACGACCCGTCCGCCGACATCGCGGGCTCCGCCGATGCCGAGATGTACGAGGACGACGCCGACTTCAAGGACGGCTACTACGACCTCCGCATCCCCGACGATCCGAGCACCAAGACGTACCCGAAGCCCGACCTGACCTACAAGGGCAAGAAGTCCGCCGAGAACACCGTCGTCTACACCGCGGACGACAGCACCAACCCGGTGCCGCGCGAGGTGAGATTCTTCTACTACAGGACCTCCAAGGGCGACCTGTACGAGATGCGCATCGGCTACCCGGGCAAGGGCGACTTCACCGAACGGGGCCGCGAGGTGGCCGACAAGGCGATCCAGAACCTGGACATCAAGAACCTCTGAGCGACGGCAACGCCCTGATCAGGGGCTTTGTTGCCAGCGTTCACTGGCGCCGTGTGAGCGATCGGTGAATGTGTTACCGACGGGTACACAAAGCGGTCGCCCGGGCATACCCTGCCGCTCATGACGGACGCGCAGACCCGGGCCACGACCGGCACCAACCCCATAGCCCCCGCCCCGGCGGGCGCCCGCACCGCAGCCGATGTGGTCACGCCCGAACTGATCGCCCAGCTCACCAAGGGCATCGTGGGATCGGGCAGGACGGCCAACCACACCCCGTTCACCGGGGAGAAGCTCGCCGATCTGCCCGAATCGACGCCCGAGGACGTGGAGAAGGCGTTCGAGGCGGCCCGCGCCGCCCAGTCCGTCTGGCAGCAGACCCCGATACGGAAGCGGGCCGCCGTACTGCTGCGCTTCCACGACATTCTGCTGGAGCGTCAGGCCGAGGTCCTGGACCTGATCCAGCTGGAGACCGGCAAGGCCCGGCTGCACGCCCACGAGGAGGTGCAGGCCGTCGCCGTGGCGGCCCGCCACTACGGCCGCCGCGCCGCCGCCTACCTCAG
This sequence comes from Streptomyces thermocarboxydovorans, assembly GCF_039524635.1. NCBI lineage: Bacteria > Bacillati > Actinomycetota > Actinomycetes > Kitasatosporales > Streptomycetaceae > Streptomyces > Streptomyces thermocarboxydovorans. The sequence goes on from NZ_BAAAGU010000003.1 coordinate 149,855, forward strand.
GCCGAAGCGGCACACCGGCGCCATGCCGACCCTGACGAAGGTGACCGAACTGCGCCATCCGCGCGGCGTCGTCGGCCAGATAGCCCCCTGGAACTACCCGCTCGAACTCTCCGTCGGTGACGCCATCCCCGCGTTCGTCGCGGGCAACGCGGTGGTGATGAAGCCCGACACCGAGACCTGCCTCACCGCGCTGTGGGCCCGCGACCTGCTGATCGAGGCCGGACTGCCCGCCGACGTCTTCCAGGTGGTGCTCGGCGAGGGCCCCGTGGTGGGCCCCGAGGTCGTCAGGCACGCCGACTACGTCTCCTTCACCGGCTCCACCGCCACCGGCCGCCAGGTCGCCCGGAGCGCCGCGGCCCGCCTGGTCGGCGTCTCCCTCGAACTCGGCGGCAAGAACGCCATGCTGGTGCTCGACGACGCCGACCTGGACAAGGCCGCCGCGGGCGCCGTCCGCGCCTGCTTCTCCTCCGCCGGCCAGCTGTGCATCTCCATCGAGCGGCTCTTCGTCCACGAGTCGGTCGCCGACGCCTTCCTGGAGCGCTTCGTCGCCCGCACCAAGGCGATGCGCCTCGGCAACGCCCTCGCCTACGGCGCCGACATGGGCTCCCTGGTCGGCGAACGCCAGCTGACCGCCGTCACCCGGCACGTGGAGGACGCGGTCGCCAAGGGCGCCACCGTGCTCACGGGCGGGCAGGCCCGCCCCGACATCGGCCCGTACTTCTACGAGCCGACCGTCCTCGACGGCGTCCAGGACTCCATGGCCGTCTGCGCCGAGGAGACCTTCGGCCCGGTCGTGTCCATATACCGCTTCGGCAGCGACGACGAGGCGATCGAGCGCGCCAACTCCACCCCGTACGGGCTGAACGCCTCGGTGTGGACCAGGAGCGCCCGGCGCGGCCGCGAGATCGCCGCCCGGCTGCGCACCGGCACCGTCAACATCAACGAGGGCTACGCACCCGCCTACGGCAGCGTGCAGTCCCCGATGGGCGGTATGAAGGACTCCGGCCTCAGCCGCCGCCACGGCTCCGAGGGCATCCTCAAGTACACCGAGGCCCAGACCGTCGCCCACCAGCGCCTGCTGCCGATGGCCCCGTCCCTCGGCATGGACGACGAGAAGTACGCGGCCTTCATGAGCCGCAGCCTGAGGGTGATGAAGGCACTTCGCTTCAGGTGAGGTGCCTTCGGGAGAGCGGAGCCGCACGAGGTGTGCGGCTCCGCCGCGCCGGCGCGCGCACCAAGGGACGATCTGCACGCGAGACTCAATGAGGAGTACAGGGTGGCCCAGGACACGTACGACTACGACGTCATCGTGGTCGGATCCGGCTTCGGCGGATCGGTCAGCGCGCTGCGCCTGACCGAGAAGGGCTACAGCGTCGGCGTGCTGGAGGCCGGCCGCCGCTGGACCCGTGAGTCCCTGCCCAGGAACTCCTGGGACATCAAGAACTACCTCTGGGCCCCCAGGCTCGGCATGTACGGCATCCAGCGCATCCATCTGCTGGGCAACGTCATGGTGCTGGCCGGCGCGGGTGTCGGCGGCGGCTCCCTCAACTACGCCAACACCCTCTATGTGCCGCCCAAGCCGTTCTTCGAGGACCCCCAGTGGGGGCACATCACCGACTGGCAGGAGGAGCTGAAGCCGTACTACGACCAGGCGCGGCGCATGCTGGGCGTGCGGCTCAACCCGACGATGACCCCCTCGGACGTGCACCTCAAGGCGGCCGCCGAGCGGATGGGCTGCGGCGACACCTTCCACATGGCGCCCGTCGGTGTCTTCTTCGGCGACGGCGAGGACGCCGACGGCACGGTGAAGGCGAAGCCCGGCCAGGAGGTGCCGGACCCGTACTTCGGCGGCGTCGGCCCCTCGCGGCGGGCCTGCGTCGAGTGCGGCGAGTGCATGACCGGCTGCCGGCGCGGCGCCAAGAACACCCTCAACGAGAACTACCTCCACCTCGCCGAGAAGGCGGGCGCGGTCGTGCACCCCATGACGACGGTGGTGTCGGTGACGGAGGACTCGCAGGGCGGGTTCGCCGTCGCCACGCTGCCCACCGACAACCGCCGCAAGGGCGAGGGCCGGACCTTCCGGGCCCGCCGGGTGGTGCTGGCCGCCGGCACCTACGGCACCCAGACCCTGCTGCACCGCATGAAGGCCAATGGGCAGCTGCCGCACCTGTCGGACAAGCTGGGCGAGCTGACCCGCACCAACTCCGAGGCGCTGGTGGGCGCCCAGACCGACAACCGCCGCTACCGCAAGGTCACCGGCGCGCCCAAGGTCGACTTCACCCGCGGTGTGGCCATCACGTCCTCCATCCACCCGGACGCCGACACCCACATCGAGCCGGTCCGCTACGGCCGCGGCTCCAACGCGATGGGCGGCCTGTCCGTCCTCCAGGTGCCGTACGCGGCCAGCGGCAAGGGCTCGGCCCGGGTGCTGGGCTGGCTGGCCAATGTGGCCCGGCACCCCTGGCTGATGCTGCGGTCGCTGTCCAACCGGCGCTGGTCGGAACGGACCATCATCGGCCTGGTGATGCAGTCCGTGGACAACTCCCTGACGACCTATCTGAAGCCGTCCGGCCTCGGCCGCGGGCTGCTCACCGCCCGGCAGGGGCACGGCAACCCCAACCCCAAGCAGATCAAGGCGGCCACCGAGAGCGCCTCCGCCCTCGCCGAGGAGATCAACGGCTTCCCCGGCTCCAACGTCGGCGAGCTGACCGGCATGCCGCTCACCGCCCACTTCCTCGGCGGCTGCCCCATCGGCGCCAGCAGCGACACCGGGGTGATCGACCCGTACCACCGGCTGTACGGCCACCCCGGCATCTCCGTCGTGGACGGCGCCGCCGTCTCGGCGAACCTCGGGGTGAACCCGTCGCTGACCATCACCGCGCAGGCCGAGCGGGCGATGTCGTTCTGGCCCAACAAGGGCGAGGAGGACCCGCGTCCGAAGCAGGGCGAGCCCTACCGCAGGATCCAGCCGGTCGAGCCCAAGTCCCCGGTGGTCCCGGCGGACGCGTTCGGCGCGCTGAAGCTGCCGTTCCTTCAGGTGCCTGCGGTGCCGCAGAAGAAGAAGCAGCCGGAGAAGCAGCAGACGGAGAAGAAGCGGCCCGAGAAGCAGTAGCTGAAGAAGCAGTGGTCGGCGAGCCCCGGGGCGAAGCAGCCTCCGAGCCCCGGGGCAGGAAACACAAAGTGAGGACCTGCGCTCCCCTCCGAGCACAGGTCCTCACCGTTGTTCCGGGGTGTTCCGGAGTGGTCCGGGCGTGATTACGCCTCGGCACCCGCCTTGCGGCGGCGCACCACGAACACGGCACCGGCACCGGCGACGACGGCGAGACCGCCGGCCAGGCCGATCATCGGAAGCGCGGAGCTGGAGCCGGTCTCGGCGAGGCTGCCGGTGACCTCCGGCGTGCCGCTGCTCGGCTTCTCGTCCGTGACGGGAGCCTTGCCGCCTTCCTGCGGCTTGGTGCCCTCGGTGTTCGTGCCCGCGGCCACGATCTGGAAGCGGTACGACGCGGCACCGAAGCCGGTGCACTCGGCGTCGGCGTCACCGTAGATCGTCACGCCGAAGGAGAACGCGGCGCCGGCCGGGGCGGACGGCTTCACGTTCAGGCGCAGCGGGATGTCGACCTCGTAGCCCGGCTCGAGCTCGTCGGTCCAGCCGACGTAGCCCACCGCGTAGCCCTCCGAGTCGAGGTCGAACCAGACCTTCTCGGCCGGGTCGTAGGCCTGGACCTGGACCTGCTTGCTCTTGAACAGCTGCTCCCACTCCTCGTCGGCGGAGGCGCCGGCGAAGAAGCCCAGGTCCTGGAGCGTGGAGTCGGAGTTGTTGGCCACGTTCAGCGTGAACTTGTGCCAGCCGCTGCCTGCGGCGATCTTGCCCGGCAGGCCGGAGATGCTGATGTCGACCTTGGTGTCCTCGCACTCGGCCGGGACCGGCTCCTCCTCGTCGTCCTCCGGCGCGGAAGTGCTGGGCGCGGGGCTGGACGGCGCGGTGCTCGGGGTGTCCTCCGGAGCCGGGTCGCCGGTGGACTCCTCGTCCGACGGCTCGGCGGTGTCCTTCGAGCCGTCGTCGCTCGGCTTGTCGGTGTCGTCCGTCTCGCCCTCGGGCGCGGTCGACTCGGTCGTCTCGTCCGAGGACGGCTCGGTCGACGTGTCGCCGTCGTTCGTCCCACCTTCGACGGGCGACTCGCTGGCGGAGACGGCGGGAGCCGGCTCGGTCGCGTAAGCGGCCGGGGCCGCGAGCAGGGCGACCGGGGCGATCACGGCCGTAGCGGCCGCTGCTGCCATGGCGCGGCGAAGCTTCATGTAGACCTCGGAAAGTCCGGCGCGCCACGAGGTGCGGCGCGCATTGGGGGAGGCCTGCCCGCGTGTGGGGCGCGGATGGGGCCTTGGTTTTGGTGTTTGATCAGTGAGCCGGGTGAAAGGTTGTTCGGAATCTCACGGAATTTTTATGTGAGGTGGATCACTAGTTCGATGTGATCGCCGACGGCGTACGCTCCCAGACCAAAACCCCGACAGAAAGCCGTTGTTGTGGCCGCCGAGCAGTCGTCCGAGGAACCCGCACCGGAGTCGTCCGCGATACCCGACGACGTATGGGAGAAGTTCGCCCAGGACAGCGAGCGCGACATCCGCGCCTCCGCGCCCAGGGAACCGTCCGCCAGGGCGCGGATGGTGACCGAGCGGCTGCGGGCGATGGACGAGCAGCGCGCGAGGGAGGGCGCGAACGGCCGGCGACGCTGGGGCCGGCGCAGGCCCGCCCGCCCCGCCGAGCCGGAGGGCTGGCGCACCGGACCACCCACCTGGCACGACCTGGACGGCGGCCGGAGCAGCCGCCGCCGCACGGTCTGGAGCATCGTCGGCGTGCTGCTCGCCGCCGCCGTGGCGCTGGTCGCGGTGAAGCCGGGCCTGCTGTCCCACCTGCCCGGCGGGCTCGGCGATCACTTCGGGGAATCCTCGGACGAGGGCGCGGCGCCGTCCCCGCTCGCCCCGGAGACCGCCCGGCCCACCGGCCCGCCGTCCGACGGCCCCGGCGGGGTCCCCACGCGTGAGCGGCCGTTCGCCGGATCGCCCGCCGCCCGCTGGGAGTCGGGAGCGGACGCCATCCGGCTGCCCGAGGCCAAGGCCATGGGCGGGGTCTCCGCCGAGCGGATCGAGGACGCCCTGCGCAAGACCAAGGAGTTCCTCGTCGCCGCGAACCTCGATCCGCAGGTGCTGCAGGGAGGCGAGCCCACGAAGGCGCTCGCCCTGGTGGACCCGCTGGAGAAGGACTACCTCCAGAAGCTGCGCGCCGGGCTGCGCAAGCCCACCGAGAAGAACGACCCGGTGGTGACCTTCTCCCGCTTCGACCCCGAGCAGGTCGAGATCCTCGACGACGTGCGGGTGCGCGGCCGCATCACCGTGGAGCCCGCACGGGGAGCCAAAGGCAAGGCCGTGATCAAGGCGGACTACACCTTCGTGTACGCGGCACTGCACGCCGGTGGCGGCGACGAGGTGGCCCGCGCCATCGTGCGCCGCGGCCTGGAGGTGGCCGTGCTGGACCTCGCCAAGTACCAGGGCACCGAGGGACGCCTGTGGATCTCCGACGTCCGCAGCGAGATCAACAACGACGACTGCAAGGACGGCGACGGGGTGATCCGCCCCCGGTTCCTCGCCGGCCGGCAGACGGGGCCCGGCACGACCGGCGCGCCGGTCGACCCCTACGACCGCAGCAGGGAGCTGCCCGGCGGGGGCACCGGCGGCTGCGGCGTCATCAGCCGCAGCTGAGGCGTACGGCGGTGCCTCGCGGCGTCCGAGGTTTCATGGATCGCGCCTGGTCGCCGCGGGTGAGCGAAGGTCCGAGTGTGCCCGAGCATGCGAAGGGCCCCGCGGGGCGGAGCCGCGGGGCCCTTCCTTCGTCAGCACCGGCGTCAGGGCAGCACCGGTGCCTGGGGGAAGCGGCGCCGGGGGGGGGTGCCTCTATGTCTTTCGTCAAGCGAGGCGTGGGGTTCTGGGTTCGTAGAAGGTGCCGTCGCGGAGCATGGCGAAC